>JACMOF010000265.1 GCA_014378155.1 Caulobacter sp.
ACCCGATCAGCCTGTCCGCTCGCCGGCTTCCCCGCCAAAACCCCATAACCCGCCAAGCCCCAAACCGCCGCGACGGCCAACCATTGGGCGAGGGTGGCGCGGTGGGGACGGGGCTGGCTCATGCACTCTTATCCCGCGAGTTGCGCCCGGCGGAATAACGACTTATCAGCGGCCATCTGTGAGGTTTCGTCACATGACCGCCCGATCGCTGCCGCCGCTCAACGCCCTGCGCGCTTTCGAGGCCTTCGCGCGGTGTGGCCGCATGACCCTGGCCGCCGACGAGCTGTGCGTCACCCATGGCGCGATCAGCCGTCAGATCCGCCAGCTTGAGGACCATCTGGGCGCCGCCCTGACCGAAGGCCCGCGCACCAAGCTGGTGCTGACCTCGACCGGGGTGACCCTGGCCCAGGCCTTGACGGCGGCCTTCGACCAGATCGACGCGGCGATTCCCCGGCTGCCCCCAGCCGCCGACCGCGCCCTGGTGGTCTCCTGCCTGCCGACCTTCGCGATGAAGTGGTTGATCCCGCGCCTGCCAGGCTTCGTAGCCGCCTAACCCCACATCCCGGTGCGGATCGTGGAGTCCAACGGCCCCTTCGACTTCCGCGCCGACGGCGTCGACCTGGCCATCCGCATGCGGCTGCCCGAGGCCCCGCCTTCGCACGACGCCGACGTCACGCCGTTCCTCAAGCACTATGTCGGGCCGGTGGTTTCGCCCGCCCTGGCCGCCCAGGCGCCCGACCTGGCGTCCCTGGCCGCCCTGCCCCGCCTGCACACCCGCAGCTTCTTCGAAAGCTGGTCGGAATGGGAAGCCGCGTCGGGCATGACTTTGGGGCCGGCGGCGGTGAACCGCGAATTCGACCACTATTTCTACATGCTGGAAGCCGCCGCCGCCGGCCTTGGCGTGGCGATGGGGCCTTGGGCCTTCGTCGAGAGCGATCTGGCCAGTGGGCGGCTGGTGGCGCCGATCGGGCTGATCCCCGGCCGAGCCGAGGTGTGCGCCCTGACACCCAAGGGCAAGGCCACCAAGCCCGCCCGCCGCTTCCGCGACTGGCTGTCGGCCGAGGGCGCGGCGACCCCCGCGCCGCCGGGTTCTCAACAGGCCAGGCCAGCTAAAGGCGCAAACCCCCTTACACTTTGCCCTGGCGCCCTTTAGTTTCCGCCGATCCCCCGCGCCCCGGCGCCCCAACGAGACCAGGAGCCGTCATGGACGCCGCCACCATCGCCAAGCTCGAAGGCCATCTGAAGCGCACCTTCGGCAACCCCCACATCGCGCTCAAGGCTCGCCCCAAGCAGAAGGACTCCGCCGAGGTCGAAGTGGCCGGCGAATTCATTGGCGTCGTTTTCCAGGACGAGGACGAGGACGGCTCGTTCATGTTCGAGATGGCGATCCTGGCGGAAGACCTGGAAGGCTAGTATCCGTGACAGGCAGGGTCTGGTGTCGGCGGCGAAGGGCGTGAGGAGCCATCCCCTCGACCGCCCCGTCTGGTCGGCCTTCACCGGACGCCAGGCCGAGCACGCCATCGTCGATGGTCCCGCCCTGCGCGTCGACCCCGACTATGGCCTGTTCGCGGCGACGGCAGACAACAGGCCGGGCAGCCTGGCCGCCCTGCAGCGGCTGGTCCACGCCCATGGCGAGGTCGGGCTGTTCGAACGGTTCGATCCGCCACCGGTCCCGGGCACGGCGGTCATCAAACGGGCCCTGTGCTGGCAAATGACCGCCGACAGCTTGGCCGCGCCAAAGCCGGTGACCTTCGCGATCGAGCCGCTGACCGAGGCCGACGGGCCGGAGATGCTGGCCCTGGCCACCCTGACCAAGCCGGGGCCGTTCTTCCGCCGCACCCACCAGTTGGGCGATTTCGTCGGGGTCAAGATCGACGGCCGCCTGGCGGCCATGGCCGGCGAGCGAATGCGCCCCGACGGCTTCACCGAGGTCAGCGGCGTCTGCACCCATCCGGACTTTCGCGGACGCGGCTATGCGGCGCGGCTGATGCTGCAGGTGGCTGGCGCGATCCAGGCGCGCGGCGAGACGCCGTTCCTGCACAGCTACGCCGACAACGCCGGCGCGATCGCCTTGTATCAGGCGCTGGGGTTTCGGTTTCGGTGCGAGCAGATCCTGACGGTGCTGGGTCCAGTCTGAACAAAAAGGGACCCGGAAGGCGCTCGCCCTCCGGGTCCCTGTCTTCCACTCGGCGGCCGCGATCAGACGTCGGCGATCTTGTTGGCCGATCTGCGCGCCCAGCCATACAACCCGATGACGACCACCGCGGCGGCGACCAGGGCGAGGATCATGCCCACGTGCTCGGAGGGCGCGAAGGGGACTTCCAACGGGCCGGGCTTGTTGGTGGTGACGATCAGGCCGGCCAGGGCGACGTTGAACAGGCTCTCCCCGACGATGAAGCCCGAGGCGATCAGGATGCCCAGGCGCTTGGCGGGTGCGGCCATGCGGTCCTTGCCGACGATCTTGTCGTAGATCCAGCCGGCCAAGGCCCCGACCACGACCGGCGCGGTGACGGCGCTGGGCAGGTAGATGGCCAGGCCCACGCCCAGGGGCGGCAGGCTGAGGCGCTCCTGGCTGGACTTGCGCAGGATCAGGTCGACGGCCACCAGGGCCAGGCCGATCAGCGCCCCGACGCCCAGCAGGGTCCAGTTCAGATCCCCGCCGATCACGCCCTTGGCCAGGGTCGAGATCAGGGTGGCCTGGGGGGCGTCCAGCGGCTTGGCCCCAGCCACGGTGGCCAGGTTGGCCGCGCCGGAGAAGCCGTTCGAACGGTTCAGCAGTTCCAGCACGAAGGGGATGACGATCGCGCCGGCGACGACGCCGATGATCAGGGCCACCTGCTGTTTCCACGGCGTGGCGTCGACTAGCTGTCCGGTCTTCAGGTCCTGCAGGTTGTCGTTGGCCACCACGGCCACGGCCAGCACCATGGTGGTGACATAGAGGGCGTAGGCGACCAAGGCCTTGGCGACATCGGGACCGATGACGCCTCGGCCGACCACGCCGACCATCAGCGAGGCGCCCAGCACGGTTAGGATGGCTATGCCAGAGACCGGGCTGTTGGACGAGCCGATCAGGCCGGCCATGTAGCCGCAGACGGCGGCGGCCAGCAGGCCGGCGATCAGCACATAGCCGACGCCGATGGCGACCAGCGGGGTCGCAATGCTGGTGATCGGGCCGCCGGTCAGGAAGTGGGCCAGGAACCAGCCGGCAGGAGCCAGCAGGGCCAGAGACACCACGCCGACGATGCCGATCGGGATATCCTGCTCGGTCCGCGGGATCACGCCGCCGACCTTGCGGGCCTTGTTGGCCTCGAAGGCTGACATCAGGCCCGACCAGATCGGCACGGCCAGCTTGCCCAGGGTCCAGATGGCGGCGGCGCCGATGACGCCCGCGCCCATGAACCGCACCTCGGTCTTCCAGACCGTGAGGGCGTGCTTGGCGACCGAGACGTCCGGCATGGGGTGCAGGGCGGTCATGACCGGGACCAGAACGCCCCAGGCGATAGCGAGGCCGGCGAACATCGCCACGCCGACGGTGATGCCCATCAGGTGTCCCGCGCCCATCAGGGCCAGTGAGCTGGAAGCGCCCAGGCCGGTCGCGCCGGCCCCGGCCTTGAAGTAGCCTGCGACCTCGGCGGCGAAGATCTTGGCGGCGGCCAGGGCCGCGAACAGGGCCGAGGCGATGGTGCCCAGCACCACGGCGATCAGGCCAAACACCCCCTCGGCGGCGCCTTCGCGCGAGCCGGTGCCGACCTTCAGCACCTCGGCGGCGGCGACGCCCTCGGGGTAGGGCAGGTCGGAATTGGTCACCAGAGCCCGGCGCAGGGGTATGGTGTACATCACGCCCAGGATGCCGCCGACCAGGCACGCGCCGAAGGTGGTCAGGAATGGCACGTGGCTCCACCAGCCGATCATCAGCAGGCCCGGCAACACGAAGATCACCGACGACAGCGTTCCCGCCGCCGAAGCGATGGTCTGGACGATGTTGTTTTCCTGGATCGTCGCGGTCTTGAAGGCCCGCAGCAGCGCCATCGAGACCACGGCCGCCGGGATCGAGGTGGCGAAGGTCAGCCCGACCTTCAGTCCCAGATAGACCTGGGCGGCGGTGAAGACGACAGTGATGGCGATCCCGAGAAGGACCCCTCGAACGGTGAACTCCGAACGAGGAGTCGTGGTGGCGTCGGACGACATGCAAGGGTCCCGAAATCGTTAAGGAGGCCGACCTTGCACGTCCGACCGCATCATACTCAAGTCATGTTCCGCAATTTCGCGTTTTAACGGACGTTTATGACCGCAGAGCGAAGAGGTCTTTGATGCGTTGACGCCAGCTTGTCGTCCTTGGCCCTCACCGCCAGTTGACAAGCGTCCGAGCAACGACTGGCGTTGATCAAGACGGCAGCCTTGCGCGCGCGGGCGAACCGCATTGGCGTCGGGCGCGCTACCCCGATGCTCTTCAGTTCGCCGGTCCAGCTTACGTTGTCGGATTGGTCGTGGTGGTTTCCCGGAGAGACGACAGACCTCAGGCTGTAAACCCGCACGGATTGCGCCATGACCGGTCCGCTCATGCTGAGCGTAGCCGCTGTGGTCAGCGCGATTCTCGCCGCTCTCATCGCCGATGTCTCCCTTGCGTGAATGTCCCGGAAGGCCGGCGACGCGAGCGGATCTCGATCCCCGGTTTTGGGACCGACTAATCCAAGGGCGACGGCGTAGCGGTGCAAACCTCGTAGACCCGCTTTGCCAGCACTTGGTCGTTCTCGCCGGCGGCCAGCAGGTAGGCGTCCTTGCAGCGGTTGGCGTTGATCAGGCCGGCGACCTGCGTCGCTCGCTCCCATTGCACCTTGCCGGCGTGGGCCCTGGCGATGGCCGTCCGCCGCTCGTTCTCAAAGTAGAACTCGCTCATATTGCCCACGCCGCTCTGCGGCACGACAATGGGAATGGGCCGTGGGGCCGGGGTCTGCTGAGCCATGGCGGGCCCGCCGACAGCGACCATGGCGGCAGCGATCGCGGCGGTTCTCGAGAAGGTCATCTGGGATCTCCATCCAAGTGTTCAAAACCGGCATCTGATCACGGCGGCGATCCCAGCTCCGAACGCCGCCTCAACCTCTAGCAGCATGTAACTCGCCAAGGGCGACCGCAACCGAAATCCTCGCGGATTCGTAGAGGTGAGGCAAAAAGAGCGGGCCCGTATTACGGGACCCGCTCCTAGCCGTGTCGAATGGTCAGAGAACGCCTAGCATCTCCGCGACCAGCGGGTGGCGGACGATGTCGCGGTCGGCCAGGCGGACCACCGCGATGTTCTCCAGCGCCTCGAACTTCTCGGCCACGTCGCCCAGGCCCGAGATGCCCGGCAGCAGGTCCGACTGGTTCGGGTCGCCCGTCACCACCATGGTCGAGTTCCAGCCCAGGCGGGTCAGCAGCATCTTCAGCTGCATGTAGGTGCAGTTCTGAGCCTCGTCGATCACCACGAAGGCGTTGTTCAGGGTACGGCCGCGCATGAAGCCGACTGGCGCGATCTCGATCGCCCCCTCGGCCATCAGCGACCGCATCCG
>JACMOF010000266.1 GCA_014378155.1 Caulobacter sp.
AGGGCATAGGCAAGGGCACGGGCCTGGGGCTTTCGATGGTCTATGGCCTGGTCGAGGAGGCCGGCGGCCGGTTGATCCTCCACAGCCAGCTCGGTGAAGGCACGGCCGTGGAATTGTGGTTGCGGGAAGCCAGGCCCGAAGACCAGCAACGCGTCGTCACCGGCACACTGGAAGCGCTTCATCGCGTCGAGATCGGCTCCCTGGTCGTTCTGGCGGTCGATGACGACGAACTGGTGTTGATGAACACCTCGGCCATGCTTGAGGAACTCGGTCATCGGGTTCTGAAGGCCTCGTCGGGCGCGGAAGCCTTGGCGACCCTGCAGCGCGAAGCGGTCGATCTGGTGATCACCGACTTCGCTATGCCACACATGACCGGAATCCAGCTGGTCGAAGCGATGCGCGCGCGTAACGCCCACATCCCCGTGTTGCTCACGACCGGATATGCTGAGCTGCAGCCGGGAGCCGGGGCCAACCTGCCTCGCCTGGCCAAGCCGTTCGGACAGGACGACCTCGAACGCGCGGTCCGGCAGGCGGCCGGCTCCACGGGGCGCCGGGCGGCGGAATAGTCGCCGCGCGGCGTGGTGTCTCGGCCGATCGAAACACTCGCTTAACCCTAAACTCCGACCTTCCGACGATGACGTTCCAGACCGCCCACGCCTTTGCCCGCACTGACCGTTCGCGGCTCGGCGTCTGGTGGTGGACGACGGATCGCTGGCTGCTCGGCGCCACGGCGCTGCTGGTCACCCTGGGCGTGTTGTTGTCCTTTGCCTCGAGCCCGGCGGCCGCGGCGCGGATCGGCATCGACGACCAGTTCCACTTCGCTGTGCGCCAGTGCGTGTTCGGGGCGGCCTCGGCGGTGATCGTGCTGTCGGTGTCGATGCTGGGGCCAAAGGGTATCCGGCGCTCGGCCTTCTTCATCTACATCGCTGCCATCGGGGTGATGGCCGCCCTGCCGTTCATCGGCCACAGCGCCAAGGGCGCGGCCCGCTGGCTGCTGATCGGCGGCTTCACCTTCCAGCCGTCGGAGTTCATGAAACCGGCCCTGATCGTGCTGGTCTCGTGGATGTTCTCCGAGGGCCAGAAGGGCGAGGGCGTGCCGGGCGTGTCGATCGCCTTCTTCCTCTATTTCATCGCCGTGGGCCTGCTGCTGATCCAGCCCGACGTCGGCCAGACCGTGCTGATCACCATCGCCTTCGGGGCCGCCTTCTGGATGGCCGGGGTGCCGATCTCGTGGATCATGGGCCTTGGAGCGGTGGCCGTCGGCGGGTTGTGCTCGACCTATTTCCTGTTCGACCACGTCCATGCCCGGGTGCAGAAATTCCTCAGCCCCGACCAGGCCGACACCCACCAGATCACCCGCGCCGCCGAGGCCATCCACGCTGGCGGCCTGTTCGGGCGCGGTCCGGGCGAGGGCGTGATGAAGCGCCACGTGCCCGACCTGCACACCGACTTCATCTATTCGGTGGCGGCCGAGGAATATGGCCTGGTCTTCTCCCTGGCCCTGGTCGCCATCTTCGCCTTCATCGTGGTGCGCGGGCTCTACAAGGCCATGAAGCTGACCGACACCTTCGAGCAGGTGGCCGCAGCGGGCCTGTTCGTGCTGGTGGGCCAACAGGCCTTCATCAATGTGGCGGTGAACCTCAACATGATCCCGACCAAGGGCATGACCCTGCCGTTCATCAGCTATGGCGGCTCGTCGATGCTGGCCATGGGCCTGACCCTGGGCATGGCCCTGGCGTTGACGCGCAAGCGTCCGGGGGCCTATGGCGGGGCGGGAGAGTTCGACCAGGCGGGGGCCTTCGGCTGACGCTCCGGAGACCTGTCTTGCCCATGATCCGCTCGCGTTCTGGAGCCGCCCCGAAATGAGCAAGCTTGTCGTCGTCGCCGCCGGGGGCACCGGTGGACACCTGTTTCCCGCCCAGGCCCTGGCCGAGACCCTGAAGGGCCGAGGCTGGCGCGTGGTGCTGGCCACCGACGAGCGCGGCGCGCTCTATGCCGACAAGTTCCCGGCCGAGGAGCGCCTGGCCCTGTCGGCCGCCACCGCCAAGGCGGGCGACCCGATCGGCATGATCAAGGCCGGTTTCGCCGTCACCCAGGGCGTGCTGCAGGCCAAGGCGGCGTTCAAGCGCCTGAACCCGGCGGTGGTCGTGGGCTTTGGCGGCTATCCCGCCCTGCCGGCCCTGCTGGCGGCGGTGACCGAGGGCCGGCCCACGGTGATCCACGAACAGAACGCCGTGCTGGGCCGGGTGAACCGCTTCCTCGCCTCGCGCGCCACCGAGGTGGCCTGCGCCTTCCCGACCCTGGAAAAGGCCAAGCCCCGCGTCAAGGCTCGCGCCCATGTGGTGGGCAATCCCGTGCGGCCCGAGATCCGCGCCCTCTACGAAGTGCCCTATCTGCCGCCCGAGGTGCAACTGCGGCTGCTGGTCACCGGCGGCAGCCAGGGCGCGCGCCTGCTGTCGGAGCTGGTCCCCGAGGCCATCGCCAAGCTGCCCGAGGAGATGCGCGGCCGGCTGAAGGTGCAGCAGCAGTCGCGGCCGGAATCGATGGAAAGCGCCCGCCGCATCTACGCCAACGCCATGGTCGATTGCGAGGTCGCGCCGTTCTTCCGCGACATGGCCGGCCGCCTGCGCCAGGCGCATCTGGTGATCGGTCGGGCGGGGGCCTCCACCTGCTGCGAGCTGGCCGTCGCCGGCCGCCCCTCGATCCTGGTCCCCCTGAAGATCGCCGCCGACGACCACCAGCGCTTCAACGCCCAACTGCTAGAGGCGGCCGGCGGCGCGGCGGTGTGCCTGGAAGACGAACTGACCGTCGACGCCATGGCCGGCGCGCTCAACGCCTTGCTGAAGGACCCCGCGCGGCTTGGCCGGATGGCCGTGGGGGCGCGGTCGGTGGCCACGCCGGACGCAGCGGAAAAGCTGGCGGACCTGGTGGAACGGACGGCGCGGTAGGCGCCATTTGTCAGTCATCCAAAAAACCTATATCTTCTATAGAAGCTAGAGGTTCGTCATGCCCAGCCGATCGACCCATCTCGACGAAGATACAGACCTTCTGGTCGCGGAGACCGCGAAGCTGGAGGATCGCAATCCATCCCAGATCATGGCGGCCGCCGTGCGGTGGTATCTGCATCTGACGCCTGGCGCGCGCGATGCGATGCGCCGCATCGAGGCGATCGGCGCGCCGGCCGTCGAGGAGATCGGCTGGACCTTGAGTCGCGCCCTGCTGGAACGCGAATACGCCACCCTCGTCCGGCAGGGCGCGCGGTCGTTGAAAACGACCCTGACCGCCGAGGCGTCCGAGGCTGAGATCATGGCGGAAGCGACGCGCATGACCCGGCGGCCGGCGCGTGCCGACTAGGCTCTGCCTGGACCTCAACGTCTGGCTCGGCGCGATCCTGTCGGAACGGCTGGAACGTCGCGGCACGGCGGCTCTCACGCTCGTCGATGCGGTTCGATCCGGCGCCAGCCCTCGCGGTCCCGTCGCCCTGGTCATTTCGTGGGGCATGCTGAACCGGCTTCGCGAGGTTTTGATCCGCTTTGATTTTGGCGGCGCGGAAGCCGATCGCCTCATTCAGGTTATCGCGACCCTGGCCCGCGACGGCCCATCCCTGACACTCGGCGGCGTCGGCGTTTTGCCGCTGGACGACGAGGAGGATCGGCACGTGCTGGAGACCGCCTTGGCCGGCGGCGCCGACATGCTCGTCACTCAGAACTTGAGAGACTTCGCGGGCCACGACGTACGGACCTTGATCGCGGACCGATGGCACGGTGTCGAAACCTCCGCTGGCAAGCTGCTGATCGCCCACACCTACGCCGCTGCCGCTTGGCTGCGTGGCGAGGATCTGCCCGCCGAAGTGCGGGCGTTCCTGCAGCGCTAAGGCTCCGCACCTGTTGCGATCACGGGCCGACCGAGGGTTACAGCGTCTTCGACGCTGGTCGCCACCGACACGCTCGCATAGGGCCGCCAGCCGTCGCAGACGACCTTGGCCACCGCGTCGTCGGCGCCGCCCGTCGGGATCGCCGCCGCCGGACGCTGGTCGCCGCTGATCGGCCCCTCCTTGCCGCCAACCCGGACGCTGGAGAACCCGGCATGGGCGATGGTGCGGGCGTCGCAGTCGATCACCTCGTAGCGCCAGCCGCCCCAGAAGGCCTCGGTCCCGGCGATG
>JACMOF010000267.1 GCA_014378155.1 Caulobacter sp.
ACTTCGTCGCTCAGCGTCGCGACGGCCTCGTCCAGAGACAGCACCCGCTGCCCCTCGCCGCCCAGGCGGCGCAGGGCGACCTCTCCATTCTCAGCTTCCTTACCCCCGGCCACAGCAATCACCGGAACTTTCGCGAGGCTGTGCTCGCGAATCTTGTAGTTGATCTTCTCGTTTCGTAGATCGACCTCTGCGCGAATGCCCATCGAAGTCAACCTATCGGCCACGCTTTGGGCATAGCCATCGGCGTCCGAGGTGATGGTGGCCACCACGACCTGTACCGGCGCCAGCCAAAGCGGCAGATTGCCGGCATAGTTTTCCAGCAGGATGCCGATAAAGCGCTCGAACGAGCCCAGGATCGCGCGGTGCAGCATCACCGGCCGCTGCTTGGAACCGTCCTCGGCGACATATTCGGCGTCGAGGCGCTCGGGCAGCACGAAGTCCAGTTGCAGGGTGCCGCACTGCCAGACCCGGCCAATGGCGTCCTTCAGCGAGAACTCCAGTTTCGGGCCGTAGAAGGCGCCTTCGCCTTCTTGCAGCACCAGGGTCTCGCCCGCCGCCCCGGCAGCCGCCGACAGGGCGGCCTCGGCCTTGTCCCACACCGCGTCGTCGCCCGCCCGCAGCTCCGGACGCGTCGAGAACTTGGTGTCGGCCAGATGCATGCCGAGGTCGCTATAGACGCTGCGCAACAGTTCGATGAAGCGGGCGCTTTCCTCCGTGACCTGCTCTTCGCGGCAGAAGATGTGAGCGTCGTCCTGGGTGAAGGCCCGCACCCGCATGATGCCGTGCATGGCGCCCGACGGCTCGTAGCGGTGGCAGGCCCCGAACTCGGCCATGCGCAGCGGCAGCTCGCGATAGCTCTTCTGGCCGACATTGAAGATCTGGATGTGGCCGGGGCAGTTCATCGGCTTGACGGCCAAAACCTCGCCCTCGGCGGTTTCGCACATGAACATGGCGTGGCCGAACTTCTCGGCGTGGCCCGAACGCTCCCACAGGCTCTTGTCGAGGATCTGCGGCGTCTTGACCTCGCGATAGCCGGCCGCGTCCAGCCGGCGGCGCATATAGGCCTCCAGCGCCAGGTACAGCGTCCAGCCCTTGGGGTGCCAGAACACCATGCCCTTGCCCTCTTCCTGGATGTGGAAGAGGTCCATGGTCCGGCCCAGCTTGCGGTGGTCGCGCCGCTCGGCTTCCTCGATGCGCAGCAGATAGGCCGCCAGATCGGCGTCGGAGGCCCACGAGGTGCCGTAGATGCGCTGCAGCTGGGCGTTGTTCTGATCGCCGCGCCAATAGGCGCCGGCCAGCTTGGTCAGTTTGAAGGCCTTGCCGACATGCTTGGTCGACGGCAGGTGGGGACCGCGGCACAGGTCTTTCCAGGTGGGGCCCTGGTGATAGACCGTGATCGTGTCGCTGGCCGGCAGGTCGCGGATGATCTGGGCCTTGTAGGTCTCGCCCTTGGACTCGAAGTCGGCGATGGCCACGTCGCGATCGACCTCCTCGCGGCGAATCTTCTCGTCGCGATCGACGATCTGGCGCATGCGGGCCTCGATCGTCGCCAGGTCGTCCAGGCTGAACGGCTCGTCGCGGGCAAAATCGTAGAAGAAACCGTCCTCGATATTGGGGCCGATCGTCACCTGGGTGCCGGGGAACAGCTCCTGCACGGCCTCGGCCATCACGTGGGCGGTGTCATGGCGGATGATCTCAAGCGCCTCGGGCGACTCGCGCGTGATGATCTCAAAGCGGTTTCCGCCGCCCAGCAGATCGGGCGTCAGCGGACGATCCAGGTCCAGCAGCACGCCGTCCAGCTTTATAACGAGGGCCTTCTTCTCCAGCGACTTGGAGATCGAGGCGGCCACGTCGCGGCCCGTCGATCCGTCAGCATATTGGCGGGCCGAGCCGTCGGGGAAAATCAGGTCGATCATTCTTCACATTTCCACTTGCGCGGCCCGGTCGGCGGAGGCGGCGGGTCGAACCCCGAGCCGCCAAACGGATTGCATCGGCAAATCCGTCCCACCGCGAGCCAGGACCCCTTGAAGGGTCCGTGATCCTTGAGCGCCTGGGCCGCGTATTCCGAGCAGGTCGGCAGATACCGGCACTGACGCCCGATGAAGGGCGAGAGCGTCGTCTTGTAGGCCTTCAGGCCCAGGTCGACGGTGCGTTCATAGAAGGTCATGCCGACGGTTTCGCGAACGGAGTCGGGTCCTTATCGACTAGCGAAAAGACCCGATCAAGCGGCGCCGGCGCGGCGAGTTCGGGTTTGGTCGGCGGCTGTGGCTGTACGGACAGCCTCGACTGCGGCTTCGAACGCCAAAAGCGTCGAGGCGTGACGGGCGGGATAGTCCTTGACCGGCTCCAGCACGGCGAGCTCCGAAAATCGGCCTGCGGGGGGCGAACCGTTCGACTTCAGCATAGCGCGCAAGGCGTCGCGGGCCAACTCGATCTCGGAAAGATCCGCGCCGACCACCTGGGCGCCCAGGATCGCTGCCGAGGCCTGGCCCAGGGCGCAGGCGGTGACATCCTGGGCGAAGTCGGACACGCGACCGTCTGCCACCGTCACATCGACGATGATTCGGCTGCCGCACAGCTTGGCGGTCTTTTCGCTGCTGGCGTCCGGCGCGACCAGGCGGCCGGCGCGCGGCATGTTGGCCACCAGGCCCAGGATTCGCGCCGAATAGAGGTCGTCGATCATGACGCTGAGATGGGGGTCTTCTGGCGTTCCGACCAGAGGGCCTCGACATGATCGCGCAAGGCCTCGCCCATGATCGTGAACGCCGCCCGCAGCCGCCTGCGCTCGTCCCGGCTGACGAAGCGGACCAGCGGGCCGATGAACAGCTCGCCGTTGGAGAAGATGGCGTTTTCCTCGCCCTTCTTGTCGATCTCGATATAGCGGATCGCGGTGACGAAGCCCTTTAGCCGCTTGGTGCGCCAGTGGAGCTGCTCGTAGGGCACCCAGTCCTGGACGATCGGCGTCAGGATGTCGGTCCCGCTCTCGGTGACGAACGCCGTGGTCAGGGTCGTGCCGATCCGCATCTCGCCCTCGATGCGCGGATGGACGGGGTTCCAGGCGCCCCAGGTCGCGAAGTCGGAAATCACTTCCCAGACCAGGTCGGCGGGGGCTTGCACCCCGATGCGATGTTCTACGGCGCGTTGCATGGGTCGAAATCCGGCTCTCTGGTCATTCTCATTTTCCGCTCATCCCGGCGAATGCCGGGACCCAGATCCCAGAGCGGGGTGGATGATTGGAGGAGCTCAACGCTTTTGGCGTCAGCCCCAAAGCCATTCCATCTGGGTCCCGGCATTCGCCGGGATGAGCGGTTTATTATGAGTGTAATCTAGTCCCGCACCAGTCCCCCATCCACCACCAGGTTCTGGCCGGTGATCGCGCGGCTCCAGGGCGAGGCGAAGAACAGCACGGCGTCGGCGAACTCGGCGGGCGTGGTCACCCGACGCAGCGGCGTGCTCTGGGCGATCAGGTCGAAGATCGCCTCGGGCGTGGCGGCGCTGGCGTCGGTGGTGCGCAGCAGGCCGCCCGACAGCATGTTGACGGTGATCCCGCCGGGGCCAAGGTCGGCCGCCGCCGTGCGGGTCAGCGACAGCAACGCGGCCTTGGCGGCCGTGTAGTCGTGATAGGGCACCACCGGGTTCTGGAACAGGTTGGTGCCGATATTGATCACCCGGCCAAAGCCGGCGTTCTCCATGGCCGGGGCGGTGGCCTGGATCAGGTTCAGCGAGCCGCGCAGCGAGACGTTCATCTGGCTCTGGAAATCCTCCCACGGGATCGTCTGGAGGGTGTGGCGGCCATCGCCATTGAAGCTGAAGTCGCCCAGGGCGTTGTTGATCACCGTGGTGACGTGGCTTCCGAAGTGCTCGGCGGCGTCATTGACCAGGCGGCGAACCGCGTCGCGGTCGCTGACGTCGGCTTGGAGAGCCAAGGCCCCGTCGCCAAGTTCCTCGGCGAGCGCCAGGGCCGCAGCCTCGCTGCGGCGATAGTTGATGACCACCGAGGCGCCCTGATCCGCGAAGGCCCGGGCGATGGCGGCGCCCAGGCCCCGGCCGCCGCCGGAGACCAGGACGATCTGTTCGTCAATGTTCACGCCGATCAGTCCTTCATCCGCCACGTCGCCCCGGCCGGACCGTCCATGACCACCACGCCCAGGGCGTCGATCTCGGCGCGGATGGCGTCGGCGGCGGTCCAGTCCTTGGCGGTGCGCGCGGCGATCCGCCGGGCCAGCAGGTCCTCGACCTTGGCCTTGAGGTCATCGTCGGCGTCGCCCTCGAACCAGGCGTCGGGGTCGGTCTGCAGGAAGCCCATCAGGCCGGCCGAGGCCAGCAGACGACCCTTGTTGGCGGCGATCGCGGGCTCGTCGCCGGCCGTCACGGCGCGCTCGATGGCGCTGGACAACTCGAAGAAGCCCGACACCGCCAGGGGGGTGTTGAGATCGTCGGACAGCGCCGCCATCACCTCGTCCGACGGCTCGGACTCGCCGGCCTCCACCGTCTTGGCCCGGCGCAGGGCGCCGTACAGTCGGTCGAGCGCCTTGCGGCTCTGCTCGATCAGCTCCGGCGTCCAGTCCAGCGGCTGGCGGTAATGGCCCGACAGCAGCGCCCAGCGGATCACTTCGCCCGGCGTGGTCTGCAACAGCTCATGCGGGATGATCACATTGCCCAGGCTCTTGGACATTTTCTCGCCGGCCATGTCCAAGAAGCCGTTGTGCAGCCAATAGCTCGCCAACACTGGCAGGTCGTGGGCGCAGCGGCTCTGGGCCAGCTCATTCTCGTGGTGCGGGAAGGCCAGGTCGATGCCGCCGCCATGGATGTCGATGGTCTGGCCCAGGGCCTTGTCGATCATCGCCGAGCATTCGATGTGCCAGCCGGGGCGACCGGGGCCAAACGCGCTGTCCCAGACCGGCTCGTTTTCCTTGGACGGTTTCCACAGCACGAAGTCGGCGGGGTGGCGCTTGTAGGGCGCGACCTCGACCCGGGCGCCCGCGATCATGTCATCCATGTTTCGGCCTGACAGCTGGCCGTAGTCGGGGAAGGCCTGGGTGTCGAACAGCACATGGCCCTCGGCGGAGTAGGCCGCTCCCTTGGCCACCAGCTGGCCGATCATCTCGAGGATCGCGGCCATGTGCTCGGTGGCCTTGGGCTCAAGCGTCGGCGGCAGGGTCAGCAGGCCGGCGGCGTCGGCGTGGTAGGAGGCCAGGTAGCGGTCGGTGATGACCTTGATATCCACGCCCTCGGCCGTGGCCTTGGCGTTGATCTTGTCGTCCACGTCGGTGACGTTGCGGGCATAGACCACCGCCTCGTCGCCATAGACATGGCGCAGCAGACGGAACAGCACGTCGAACACCACGACAGGCCGGAAATTGCCGATATGAGCGTGGTTATAGACCGTGGGCCCGCAGACATACATCGTCACCCGGCTCGGATCGGCGGGGACGAAGTCGCGCTTTTCGCGCGTCATGGTGTCGTGGAGCTTGAGAGTCATGGGAAAGAAGGTCGCCTGACGTAACGGGAGGGTGTTGCCGGAGTTTGTGTGCGTCCCATATAGCTATCTGAGCGTTTTGGAACCACGCCCTTGATGGGCGCCGACACGCCTTCATACGGGTGGCACGCGTAATTCCGGGGCGAAGGGCGCTCCGGCGCAACTCAGCCCGTGGAAAGAAACCTTCCGAACATGGATGCCGTGACCCCCACAAAGACCCTCCTCGAACAGTGCAGCTGCGCTGCGGACGATCTCGACCGGATAGAGGGGCGCCCCTCCCGCGAACAGGCCATGGCGGCCGTCCGCACCCTGCTGGCCTGGGCCGGCGACAATCCCGACCGCGAAGGCCTGCTTGATACGCCGCAACGCGTGGTCGACGCCTATGGCGAATGGTTCGCCGGCTATCAGGGCGATCCCGCCAAGGCGCTGAGCCGCACCTTCGAGGACGTCCAGGGCTATGACGACATGGTCATGCTGCGCGGCATCGAGGTGCAGAGCCATTGCGAACACCACATGGCCCCGTTCCTGGGCAAGGCCTGGGTGGCCTATATGCCGACTGGCAAGGTCGTGGGCCTGTCCAAGCTGGCCCGGCTGGTCGAGATCTTCGCTAAGCGCCTCCAGACTCAGGAGACCATGACCATGCAGATCACCGACGCCATCGAGGACCACCTGTCGGCCGCCGGCGTGGCCGTGCTGATCGACGCCGAGCACCAGTGCATGAGCACCCGCGGCGTCCACCACCACGACGTCTCGACCATCACCACCCAGTTTCGCGGCGTGTTCAAGACCGACAAGGTGTTGCAGCAGCGGTTCATGGACCTGGTGACGCGGAAATAGGGTTGGGGACATGCACTTGTGCGTGTCCCCATGAAGCCCTGCGTCGGTTGGGGACACGCACAAGTGCATGTCCCCGCATCGGCTCGGGCAGCGGCGCCCGAAAGGGGGAATAATGTGGAAAACAGGTCTGGCGGCGATCGCCGTCGCGATGACGGCGGGCGTGACGATGGCTGAAACTCCAAAAGCCCCCTGGGAGTCCGATATCCTCCCGCCCTCCCTAGCCTGGCATGGGGCCAGCGAGACGCTGATCGCCAAGCTGTCCGACCCGTGGATTACGCCCTCCGAGCTGACCGGCCTGACCGCCTCTCCCAACTATGCCGAGACCCGCGCCTGGCTGGAAAAGCTCGACACGGCCTCGCCGCTGATCCGCATGGAAAGCTTTGGCCAGTCGCCGGAAGGTCGTGACCTGCTGGTGGTGTTCGTCAGCAAGGACGGCGCGGCCTTCGATCCCGAGAAGCCGGTGCTGCTGGTCCAGGCCGGCATCCATCCGGGCGAGATCGACGGCAAGGACGCCGGCATGATGCTGCTGCGCGACATCGCCTTCGGAAGGGGGGCCTTCCCCGCCAAGGACGCCCTGCTCGATAAGGTCAACCTGGTCTTCGTGCCAATTTTCAGCGTCGATGGCCATGAGCGCGCGTCGGCCTACAGCCGTCCCAACCAGCGCGGCCCGGTGGTTCAGGGCTGGCGCCACACCGCCCAGAACCTCAATCTCAACCGCGACTACGGCAAGCTCGACTCGCCGGAGATGCGGGCGATGATCACGCTGATCGGCAAGGTGAAGCCCGATCTCTACATGGATATCCACGTCACCGACGGCGAGGACTACCAGTACGACATCACCTATGGCTGGGCCGGCTACAGGGGCGACTTCGCACGCTCGAAGGCGACCTCGGCCTGGCTCGACAACAGCTTCCTGCCGGCCACGGCGGCGGGTCTGAAGGCGGCGGGCCACATCCCCGGCCAACTGGTCTTCGCGCTCGATGAGCGGGATCCGAAGAAGGGCCTGGGCGCCTCGCCGGCGTCGCTTCGCTATTCCAACGGCTATGGCGACGCCGCCCACATCGCCACGGTGCTGGTCGAGAACCATTCGCTCAAGCCCTACCGCCAGCGGGTGCTGGGGACCTATGTGCTGCTGGAGGAGGCCCTGAAACTGCTGGCCCGCGACGGCGCCGCCTTGCGGGCCGCCGAGCTTGCGGACCGCGCCGCGCGCCCCGCCGTGGTCAAGGCCAATTTCGGGGCCGATTTCGGGGGCGGCGGCAAGCCGCTGCGCATCGAGAGCTTCCTGGGCGTGCAGTTCGAGACCTATGTCTCGCCCGCCTCGGGCCACCAGGAGGTGCGGTGGCTGGGCAAGCTTGATCCCGTGCCCTGGTCGTTGCCGCTCTACACCAGCGAGCCGGCCCTCGACCTGACCCCGGCCAAGGCCTACTGGATTTCCTCGGCCAAGCCCGAGATCATCGAACGCCTGCGCATCCACGGCGTGGCGATGGAGACCCTGGCGGCGCCCCGGACGGTGTCGGTGGACATGATCCGCTTCACCGCCCCCAAGCTCGCGACCCGCGCCAATGAGGGCCATGTCGAGCTCACCGCCGGCCCGGTCACCCACGAGACTCGCACCGTCACCTTTCCGACCGGCTCGGTCCGCGTCTCGACCGACCAGCCGCTCGGCGAGATGGTCACCCTGCTGCTTGAGCCGGAAAGCGATGAGAGCTTCTTCGCCTGGGGCATGTTCCCCGAAGTGCTGCAGCGCGTCGAGTATATCGAGGGCTACGCCATCGCCCCGCTCGCCGAGAAGATGCTGACCGCCGATCCGGCGCTGAAGGCGCAGTTCGAGGCCAAGCTGGCCGCCGACCCAAAGTTCGCCGCCGATCCCGACGCCCGGCTGGGGTGGTTCTACGCGCGGACGCCCTATTACGACGACCACTACCGGCTCTATCCAGTCGGGCGAGAACTCTAGCTGGGGACATGCCCTTGCGGCGTGTCCCCAACCGAGATCCGTGCGCCCGCAGGGGACACGCCGCAAAGGCATGTCCCCGTCTTGGACGGCCCTCGGTCGCCCGCCCGACGATCCGGCTTGCCAGCTTCGTCGAACGCTGAGCCTTATGCGGCCACGCTAGACCAAGTCTCACGAGTACGCCCGATGGACACCGTCGCTTCCGGTCACGCCGCCGCCCTGTGGGTCGGCCTGCATGTCTTCCTGCTGCTGACCCTGTCGCTGCTGGTCGTGCGGCTGCGCCAGAAACACAAGGTGGCCCTGGGCGACGAGGGCATTCCGGAGCTGGCCCGCGCCATCCGCGCCTTTGGCAACGCCAGCGAATATGTCCCCGTTGGCCTGGCGGCGATCATCACCCTGGCCCTGGTCGGCGCCCCGCCCCTGGCCATCCACGTGGTGGGACTGATGCTGTTCGCCGGCCGGCTGATCCATGCCGTGGGCCTGTCCAACAGTGGCGGCGCCTCGGTTCCGCGCGCCCTGGGCATGATCTGCACCTGGGTGGCCTATATCTTCGCCGCCGTGGCCCTGCTGTTCTACGCCATCGGATGAGCTGTCGCGGGCCAGGCGCCAGCGCCCGGCCCGCAGCGCGCCTAGGCCAAGTGCTTGAGCAGCGCCAAGGCGGCCGGCCCCGATGAGGCGGGGTTCTGGCCGGTGATCAGCAGGCCGTCTTCCACCACGTAGGGCGCCCAGTCGTCGCCCTTGGTGTAGAGGCCGCCGTTCTGCTTGAGGCTGTCCTCGACCAAGAACGGCACGATCTTCGTCAATTGCACGGCGTCTTCCTCGGTATTGGTGAACCCGGTGACGGTCTTGCCCTCGACCAGCGGCTTGCCGTCCGGCGTCTTGACGTCGCGCAGCACGCCTGGGGCGTGGCAGACCAGGGCCACCGGCTTACCGGCCTGAATCGCGGCCTCGATCAAGTCGATCGACACCTTGTCATTGGCCAGGTCCCACAGCGGGCCGTGGCCGCCCGGATAGAACACCGCGTCATGATCGGCGACGACGACCGTCGACAGCTTGACAGTGGCGGCCAGGGCCGCCGTGGCCTCGGCGTCGGCCTTGAACCGGCGCGTGTCGTCGGTCTGGGCGTCGGGCTCGTCGCTCTTGGGGTCGAGCGGCGGCTGGCCGCCCAGCGGCGAGGCCAGGGTCAGCTGGGCCCCGGCGTCCTTGAAGACATAATAGGGGGCGGCCAGTTCCTCGAGCCAGAAGCCCGTCTTCTTGCCGGTGTCGCCCAGCGTGTCGTGCGAGGTCAGGACGATCAGGATCTTCATGGCGTTTATCCGGGGTGCAATCCGCGAGGATCTAGGGTTGGGCGGGTCGGGGCATAATGGTGGGCGCGAGGACAGGGCCGCTCCGCGTCAACCGTCATATAATGCTCGCTCCCGGCCATCGAACCGCCGAGAGGGCAAATAAATCGCCGTCCCGAGCCCGACCGCATGCCGCGCGACGCCAGGTCGCGCTGACCAGGCCGCCAATGCCTTGCCCCCGCCCCGCCGCCTCGTCCATAAGACCCCATGGACGAAAACCTGTTGCAAGACGTGCTCGCCGACGCCCGCAAAGCCGGCGCCGACGCCGCCGAGGCTGTGTTCGCGCAGCGCCAATCCCTTTCCGTCGGCGTTCGCCTGGGCGAACTGGAAGAGGTGGAGCGCGAGGAATCCCGCGACATCGGCCTGCGGGTCTTCATCGGCCAGCAGAGCGCGACGGTGTCGGGCTCCGACATCTCTGCCGAGGGCCGCGCCAAGCTGATCGACCGGGCCGTGGCCATGGCCCGCCTGGCCCCCGAGGATCAATATGCCGCCCTGGCCCCGGCCGAGCGCCTGGCGCGCGGGCCGTTCCGCGACCTGGACCTCTACGACCCGACCGAGCCTACGGCCGAGACCCTGGAGACCCAGGCCCGCGAGGCCGAGGCCGCCGCCCGCGCCGTGGCGGGCGTGACCAATTCCGACGGCGGCTCGTCATCCTGGAGCGCCTCGACCTGGCGGCTGGTGACCACCGAGGGCTTTTCCGGCCTGCACCAGGCCAGCGGCTTTGGCGTCAGCGCCTCGGCCATCGCCGGCGAGGGCGCGCTTATGGAGCGCGGCGGCGAAGGCCGCTCGACCCGACACGCCAGTGACCTGCCGACCCCGGAAAGCATCGGGACCAAGGCTGGCGAGTCGGCCGTCGCCAAGCTGAACCCGCGCAAGATCGCCTCGACCACCGCCCCGGTGATCTTCGAGAACCGCCTGGCCATCTCGCTGCTCAGCCCGCTGATCGGCGCGATCTCCGGCCCGTCGATCGCCCGCGGCACATCGTTCCTGAAGGACAGGCTGGGAAAGGCGATCTTCGCCAAGGGCGTCAATCTGCTCGACGATCCGTTCCGGATGCGCGGCCTGGGCTCCGCCCCGTTCGACGACGAGGGGGTGGCCTGCGAGGCGCGCGCCCTGATCGACGACGGCGTGCTGACCACCTGGATCCTGAACATTGGCTCGGCCAAGCAACTGGGCCTGCAGAGCACCGGCCACGCCTCGCGCGGCCTGGCCGGCCCCTCGGGCGTCTCGACCCATAACCTGACCCTGCAGCCGGGAACCCGCGACATGGCCGGGCTGATGGCCGACGCCGGCACGGGCCTGCTGGTCACCTCGATGTTCGGCCCCTCGCTGAACGGCAATACCGGCGACTGGTCGGTGGGCTGCTCCGGCTTCTGGTTCGAGAACGGGGTCTCGACCGGCCCGGTCACCGAGATCACCGTGGCCGGCAACCTGATCGACATCTATGCCCGCTTGGTCGTCGGTTCCGACCTGGAGCTGCGCGGGGCCAGCAACAGCCCGTCGCTGCTGGTCGACGGCCTGGCGATCGCCGGCAAATGACGGATCTGGACCTGATCCTCGAGGCCGCGCGCGAAGCCGGAGCCCTGGCGGTTTCGGCCCGCGAGAAGGGCCTTAAGGTCTGGTCCAAGGCGGGCGGCTCGCCGGTCACCGACGCCGACCTGGCGGTGGACGCCCTACTGAAGGAGCGCCTGATGACGGCTCGGCCCGGCTACGGCTGGCTGTCGGAGGAAACCGCCGACGATCCGGCCCGCCTGGCGACGATGCGACAGTTCGTGGTCGATCCGATCGACGGCACGGCGGCCTATCTGAAGGGCAAGCCGTGGTTCTCGGTGTCGATCGCTGTCGTGGAGGGCGGTAAGCCCGTGGCCAGCGTCGTCCTGGCTCCGGCCCTGGACGAGACCTACGCCGCCGCCGTCGGCGAAGGGGCCACCCTGAACGGCGCGCCCATCAAGCCTAGCGCCGCCACGCAGCTCGACGGCGCGGCCATGCTGGGCGACGCCAAGATGTTCGCCTATCCCGGCTGGCCCGAGCCCTGGCCGGCCATGCGGATCGAGAGCCGCAACTCGATCGCCTATCGCATCTGCCTGGTGGCCTGCGGCGACTTCGACGCCGCCATCGCCCTGTCGTCCAAGAACGAGTGGGACCTGGCGGCCGGCGACCTGATCTGCGCCGAGGCTGGGGCGGTGCTGGTCGATCATAAGGGCCGCGGCTTCACCTATAACCGCCCCAATCCGCTGCTTCCAAGCGTGGTTTGCGCCAATAAGCCGCTTGCCCCGTTGATCCTGTCTCGCGTCGGGCATATCGACCTGCAACAACGATAACCTCCGCGCAGGACATTCCACCCCATGAGCGACAAGCAGCTTCTTCACCTGGTCATCGGCGGTGAACTGAAAGACGTTTCGGGCGCCGAGTTTCGCGACCTGTCCAAGGTCGAGTTCGTCGGCGCCTATGCCAGCTATGCCGACGCGCACGCCGCCTGGAAGGCCAAGGCCCAGGCGACCGTCGACAACGCCCACGCCCGGTACTTCATCATCCACGCCCACAAGTTGCTGGACCCGAGCCTGGGCTGATAATTCCTCCCCCTGTGGGGAGGCGATCGCGAAGCGATCGGTGGGGGGAGTTTAGGGTCGATCGACCCGAATGCGGCAGAGGTCGTATCACTCTCCCCGCCGCCGGCTTCGCCGACACCTCCCCCACAGGGGGAGGACTTACCTACTCCCGCCGCAAGATCCTCTCCGTGACGATCCCGCCGATCATCCCCGACCGGAAGTCGGCCTTCATCGCCACCGGGTCATATTCCGGGCTCTCCACCCACTGGGTGAAGGTCAGACCCTTCGGCGCTGCGTCCGTCAGATAGCGCTCGAACACATAGTCCAGCACCCCCGTCTTGCCCTGCTTGATGTGCAGGTACTTCAAGGAGAGCTGCTCGCGCGCCTCTTCGATCGGCAGGCCGAGGCGATAGTGGGCATAGAGCACGCTCATGATCCCCGCCCGGTCCGCGCCCGACTTGCAGTGCATCAGGGCCGGATATTCGATACTCTGGAACAGGTCGCGGGCGCCCAGCACCCGCTCCTTGATCGGCACTTCGCGCGAGGTGATGACGAAATCGACCATCTTCAGCCCAAGCTGCTCGCAGGCATATTTTTCGAGCGCGTAGAAGCTGCCGTCGAACCCGCCGCGCAGGTTGATGACGGTCTTGATCCCCTTGGCCTTCCATTCCGCCAGTTGGTGCGGCCAGGGCTGGTTGGTGCGCACCAGCTCGGGGCTGATCCAGTGGTCGTTCTTGAAGCCGAGACGCAGATAGGCGTGGTCGTTCCACAGATAGTGGAGATAGGTGCGAAACCGCCCCCAGCGGGTGGTCGTGTCGTAGCCGGGCAAACGGGCGATCCTTCGGTGAAGGCCCCTCATTAGGAGCAACAGCCCTGTAATGCAAAAGCCACAGGGACGCACGCCCGCCGCACTGGCCCGCCATGGTCACGCTTGACACCATGGCCACGAAATCCGACCCCTGCCCCATGACCGACCCCGTCGCGCCGCAAGCCAGCAACCGCGCCCTCGCCGCGCGGATCTGGCGCGAGTATCTCAAGCCCCGCCGCAATCGGCTGGCGGTGGCCCTGGTCAGCGCCGCGATCATCGCCGGCCTGAGCGCCGCCCTGGTCGAGGTGCTCAAGCCCGCCGTCGATCAGCTGATCACCCACCCACAGCCCGGCGCCCTGGTGCGCATTCCGCTGCTGATCGCCGCGATCGCCATCGCCCGCGGCCTATTCCAGGTGCTGCAGACCACCTCGATCAACCGTATCGGCAACGGCGTGGTCGGCGATATGCAGGTGCGATTGTTCGGTAGGCTGGTCCGCTCGGACCTGGCCCGGCTGCGCGGCGCCCATTCGGGCTCCTATGTCTCGTCGATGCTGTATGACGCCACCCTGATCCGCGAGGCGGCGACCAGCGGCGTGGTCAATTACACCCGCGAATTCCTGACCGTGATCGGCACCCTGGTGGTGATGTTCCGGCTGGACTGGATGTTGGCGGCCGGCGTGCTGATCATCGCCCCCGTCGCCAGCCTGTTCATCCGGCGGTTCTCCAGAAAGACCACCAAGGCCGCCAAGGGCGCCATGGGCGAGTCCTCCAACCTGTCGACGGCGATCATGGAAAGCCTGGACGGCGTCAAGATCGTCAAGATGGAGAACCGCGAGGCCTATGAGGAAGGCCGCGTGGCCGCCGTGGTCGAGCGCCGCCAGCGTCATCTAATCAAGGGCTCCAACGCCAAGGCCATGGCGGCCCCGGCCACCGAAACGTTCGGCGCCCTGATCACCGCGGCGGTGTTCGCCTATGCCGGTTGGCGAGCGGCCACGGGCGGCATGACCGCCGGGGTGTTCACCGCCTTCATCGCGGCCCTGGCCATGGCCCTGCAGTCGCTGCGCCAGGTCGCCAACCTGCAGACGGTGTTCAGCGAGGGTCTCACCGCCGCCCGCCGGCTTTTCGAGTCGCTGGACGTCGAGCCCGCCATCATTGATCCGTCCGACGCCAAGGCCTTGCCGGCCGGCGACGCGACCATCGTCTTCGACCAGGTCAGCTTCGCCTATGGCGCCAACGCCCCGGCCCTGCACGACGTGTCGATCAGCGCCAAGCGCGGAGAAACCGTCGCCCTGGTCGGCCCGTCGGGCGGCGGCAAGAGCTCGCTGCTCAACCTGATCCCGCGGTTCTACGACGTCACCGCCGGGACGGTGACCATCGACGGCCATGACGTGCGCGACGTGACCCTGGAGTCCCTGCGCGACCGCATCGCCCTGGTCACCCAGGAGCCGTTCCTGTTCGACGACACCATCCGCGCCAATATCGCCTATGCCCGGCCCAGCGCCGCCGAAGACGAGATCGAGGCCGCAGCCCGCCAGGCGGCGGCGCACGACTTCATCCTGGAACTGCCGCTGGGCTACGACACGATCGTCGGCGAGGCCGGGGCGCGGTTGTCGGGCGGCCAGCGCCAGCGCATCTCCATCGCCCGCGCCTTCCTGAAAGATGCCCCGATCCTGCTGCTGGACGAGGCGACCAGCGCGCTCGACACCGAGAGCGAGGCCCAGGTCCAGGCGGCCCTGGGGCGGCTGATGGCTGGCCGCACCACCATGCTGTTCGCCCACCCCCT
>JACMOF010000268.1 GCA_014378155.1 Caulobacter sp.
CCGTCGCGCGCCATCACGAAGAAGATCCGGCTCTGGCCGTACATGAAGGCCAGGATCACGGTCGGCAGGGCGACCACCGCGGCCAGGGCCACCAGTTGGGCGGTGCGCGGGTGCTTCAGGCTTTCGAGGATGAAGACTAGCGGCGCTTCGCTCTTGGAGAAGATCTCGGTGCGCGACGCGCCGATCGAGACGGCGGCGACAACCATGTAGATCACGGTGCAGACCGCCATCGAGCCGACAATGCCGATGGTCAGGTCGCGCTTGGGATTCTTGGTCTCCTCAGCGGCGGTCGATACCGCGTCGAAGCCGTAGAAGGCGAAGAAGATCAGGCTGGCGGCGGCCATGACGCCAACCTTGACCCCGCTGGCGTCCGGCGTGGCGGCGAAACCCTGCGGCATGAACGGCGTGAAGTGGCTGGCGTCGAAGGCCGGAATGCACAGCGCGACGAAGATCGCCAAGGCGATGATCTTGATGGCGACCAGCACCATGTTGACCGTGGCGCTCTCCTTGGTGCCTAGGGCTAGCACCCCTGCAACAGCAAAGGAAATGATCACGGCGGGCAGGTTGCCGATGCCGCCGGCGTGCGGGCCGGCCAGCAGGATCTCAGGCGTGCCGATCATCCGGAACAGGCCCGCCGCGTGGGCGGACCAGCCGACGGCGACGGCCGCGCAGACCAGGGTATATTCGAGGATCAGGCTCCAGCCGACGAACCAGGCCACCGGCTCGCCCATCGCCACATAGCTGTAGGTATAGGCGCTGCCCGAGGCGGGAATCATGGTCGACAGCTCGGCATAGCAGAGCGCCGCGCAGGCGCAGACCGCCCCGGCGATCAGGAAAGACAGGATCACCCCCGGTCCCGCCAGCCCCGCCCCGACGCCGGTCAGGGTGTAGATCCCGGTGCCGACGATGGCCCCGACGCCGAGGGCGATCAGGTGGTACCAGCTGAGCGTCTTCTTCAGGGCGTGGGCGGGATCGCCGGCGGCGGTGTCGATCGCCTTGCGGCGCGTCCAGATGCTCAAGGTGTTCTCCCGACTCTTGGCGGCGAGGATGGGTCAGCGTGGCGGGCTCGCCAAGGGGGAGATTTCGCCGCCGCCAGCGACGCTTTCTGACAGGCCCGTGCAGCGGAAGTCACAAGTCCTCCCCTCGTGGGGGAGGACGTCAGATCACCGCGTCGAAGGCGGCCCAGTTGGGGACCTGCACCTCGGCCCCCGCCTTGCGGCCCCGGTTGGCGATGCGGGTGTAGAGCAGCTTCACGCAGCGGCTGCCGGTGGTCTCGAACAGGAACGGGAAGATCCCGTGGGCGAAACAGGCCAGGCCGCCCAGCAGCATGGGGAAGGCGAAGCTCCAGGCCATGGCCATGTGCTCGCCATAGGTCTCGTCGACCGAGCGCGGATGGCGGGTGAAGGCGTCGAACATGGAAGGTCCCCGGATGAGTCGCCCCATGATCCTCGATTTGCCGAGAATGACATCGTCCCAGATCACCCGTCGTGGCACTAAAAGGAGAATTTGGTTCTCCTGATAGGCATGTTTAAAGAATGACCTCACTAGATCAGATCGATCGCCGGCTGCTGGCGATCCTGCAGCAGGACGCCACCGTCCCGATCGCCGAACTGGCCGAGCGGGTCGGGCTGTCCCAAACCCCGTGCTGGAAGCGGGTCAAGCGACTGCAGGACAGCGGGGTGATCACCGCCCGCGTCGCCCTGATCGACCGCGAGGCCCTGGACCTGTCGCTGACGGTGTTCGTGGCGGTGAAGACCGGCCGCCACGACGATGACTGGCTGGCGACCTTCGCGGCCGGGGCAAAGGCCCTGCCCGAGGTGGTCGAGTTCTACCGGATGAGCGGCGACGTCGACTATCTGCTGAAGGTCGTGGTCCGCGACATCGCCGCCTATGACCGCTTTTACCGCCGCCTGATCGCCACCGCGCCGCTGACCGACGTGTCGTCGAGCTTCGCCATGGAGCAGATCAAGTTCACGACGGCCTTGCCGATCGCGACGGGATAAGAGTTATCCACAGGGCTGGCGTTGTTCAGCCTCCGTTTCCGTTTGGGGACAGGCCCATGGGCCTGTCCCCCGCCGTCGCACGACGCTCCATCCCCAGGCTTCGCGCAACAGACTGTAACGAATCCGGTCACTTACACAAAAACGCAGGTTTCCGATGCTCACCCCTGCGGGATGACCGCATTCTAGGGTCATGACCCAAACCGACATCCCCGCCTGGCGCCAGGCCCTGCAACTCAAGCTCATGGCCGCCCTCGACGCCGCCTGGGCGATCCTCGACTCCAGCGACGACCCGGCGGAAATCCGCCGCGTCCGCGAAAGAGCCAAGGCCCTGGGCGACCTGGCCACCCTGGCCCGCAAGGTGGCGCTGATCGTGCCGACGCCCCGCGCCAAGCCGGCGGCGGCCGGCCTGGGATCCGTCTGGGAGGAGGCGCAAACCGTCCTCGCCCCGGTCGCGGCCCAGGCCGAGATCGCCCGGCGGGCGCTGGACAAGCTCAAGGGCGGGCGCCGCGGGCGGATTTAGGCGCGGCGGCTCACGCCCTTGCCCCCCTACGGATCGCTCCGCGATCGTCTTCCCCCATGGGGGGAAGAGCTCAGCCACCAGCGCTGGCGCGAGGCTCCGCCCCCTCGCCGCTACAGACGGCGAAGCGGTCAGGTGGGGGCAAGTGGGGGTGATCCCACGCTAAACTTCGCACCCCCCCCCCTCCGCCCGCGTCGGCGAGGCCGAGCCTTAAAACCTTTATGGCGAGCTTGCTCTGGCGTCTGGCCGAGTCAAGGAC
>JACMOF010000269.1 GCA_014378155.1 Caulobacter sp.
CCGGCTGATCCAGCCGGCGGTGGTGGCGGAACTGGCGCGGGTGCTGAAGCCGGGCGCGGCCTTCCGCTTCGCCACCGACTGGGCCGACTATGCCGAGTGGACGGTCGAGCGCGTGCTGGCCGACCCGGCCTTCCGCTACGCCGACGTTTCAGCCGACCGCAACGCCCCGCCCGTCGACCACGTCACCACGCGGTACGAGAAAAAAAAACTGGGCGACTGCCCGCCGCTGTTCCTTGATTTCGTAAGGGTCTGACGCGCTATTTCCTCCCCCTGCGGGCCCTTGCGGGCCCCACAGGGGGAGGATTGCTACTTCTTCGTCCAGCCGCCATCCAACGGCTTCCAGTACTGGCCCGGCGCCAGGCGGGCATAAAGCTGCTTGGCTGTGGCCTGGCCGGCGGCTTCGGCGGTGACTCCCGTCTTCGCGGCGGTGTCCTTGTAGACAGCGGCGCGGCCGGTGTTGATCTCGACCACAGCGGCGCGCTGAGCCGCGTCGCCGCCCGCCACCACGGCAAGGAAGCCGTCGGCCTGTTCGCCCACGGTCCCGGCGGCCTTGCCGGCGTCTACGGTGGCCTTGGCCGTTTGGGCGAAGGCGGGGAGGGCCCCGAAGCCCACGGCGGCGCCGAGCGAGGCGGCCAGAGCCAAAACCGTCATTGTCTTGCGGATCATGTCGGCGCCTTTCTTAGAACAGGTTGGGGTTTTGCTGGATGGCGGTCTGGACTTCCTTGTCCAGTTGCACACGCACATTGGCGTCCAGCTTAGCGTAGATGTTGATCGGATCGACCTTGACGTGGATCGTCGGCGCGCAGGCCGCGACAGAGGCCGCCAGGGCGCCCGTCGCGATCAGGGCCGATATCAGGCGCTTGGTCATGCGTGTCTCCATTCGGGTGAAATCTGCGGCTTCACGGGTGAACCGGGTCTGAACGGGGCGACGCCTGGACCGGGGTTTGGACCGGGGGTGTCGGAGTCCGGGCCTGGGCTTGCTCCCAGGTACGCTTCCATGACGCCAGAAGCTCGTCAAAGTTCAAAGAGGTGTCGAGCGTCAGATCGACCGGGGTCTTGGCCGGCAGCGGGATCCGGCGCTGGAAGGCCGTGCCCCGCAGCAGCTCCAGCAGGCCGATCTTGGCCTTTTCGGCGACCTTGGGGTCGTGCTCGCCCTTGATGTGAAACAGAATGCCCAGCTGACCCGTGTTGGTGCTGTTGACCCCCGCTTCCAGCGTCTCGAAGTGGAGGTTTTCCATGGCCTGATAGGCGAAGTCCTGGATGGCGTTGACCGGTGCGGGCTTGGCCGCCGTCAACGGATCCTTCGCATCCACGCCGCTGGTATTGGCCGAGATATCGCCCAGGGCCTCGCGGGCGATCGAGATCCGGCCCGGCTGGATGGCGTAGACCTTGCCGTCCAGGAACTTGAAGCCGGCCGGTCCCAGCTCGAACGGCAGCCGGCCGTCAACGACGGCGTCGATCTTGACCTTGTCGGCCAGGGACGAGCCGGCGACCAGCTCACCCAGGTCCAGGTGCGCGATGTTGATGACGCCCTTCATTGTGCCCTTGCCGTCCAGCGGCACATCCATTGGCTCGACCGAGATCGCGCCCTTGGCCGCTTCGAAACGGGCCGATTGCAGGCGCAGGGCCTCGGCGCCCAGGGTGAAGACCGCGCCCAGCGCCTCTAGCGGCACGATGGCGTCGACATGGTCGATCTTCAGGGTCTGGTCGGGCGCGCTGATCAGCGGCGCCAGGCTGGTGAAGGCGATGTCGGCCCGCATGGAGGTCGCCAGGCCCAGCGGGCTCTTGAAGTTCAGGCCCGGGGTCGAGACCCGCCCCTGGCTGGTCATCACGTCGCCCGCCCACGCGAAGCGGCCGGTGAAGGCGACCGGGCCTTCGGCTTCGCGGGTCACGGAAGCCAGGGGCGTCAGGCCCAGGGGCTGCAGGCCGCCCTTGGCGAACACAAGGTTAGAGGCGTCGATCCGGGCCTCGCCGCGACCGCTGACCACGTCGTGGCGAAGGTCGATACGGGCCAGGGGGTGGCCGTCCAGGGTCTTGGCGTCGAAACCGCCCAGCCACTGGCCGCGCGCCAGATTGACCGCCCCCGTCGCCGCGAGGGTCTCGAAACGCTTGGCCTCGGCGGCCTCGACTATCCGGCCAGCCGTGATCCGCACCTGGGCCTCGTCGAAACCGCCGCGGCCGCCGCCTTCGAAGGTCGCGGCCACCTCCTCAACCCGCGCCTGGGCGACGGTGACCAGGGCCTGGCCATGCTCGACCCGCGCCGAGGCATGCCAGGCGCCGCCCGCCGACTGGATCAGCGGCCGGGCCGTGGGGCAAAGGTCGAGCTTGAGGGCGGTGATCGGCGGCTCGCCCATCTCCACCGTCCTGGCGGTCAGGGGTGTGCAGCGCCCCAGGCGCAGGCTGAAGTCGTCGCCGACCAGCCGGGCCTGGCCGGCCAGGGTTCCCGACAGGCCCCTCAGTGGCGGCGTGTCGAAGGTCCCGGCCAGGATCAGGTCGCTGGCCATGCCGTCGGGGCCGAACCGCCAGTTCGGGACCTTGAGGCTGACCTCGGGCAGGCCGCCGCCGCTTAAGGCCAGGCTCAGGCGGCCCGACGCCACGCCGCCCGCCGCCGCGACCAGGGGTCCGCCGGACGCGGCCAAGGTCGCCCGCCCGCCACCGGCGCTGGTCACCGCGACTGGCCGTGGCAGGTAGAGGCTGGTCAGGCCGTCCTTCATCGTCAGCTTGAGGGCCGGGGCCGCGACCTCGAAGCGGGACAAGGCCTTGAAGGCGGCGGTGACATAGTCGGGATTGGGCAAGGCCGCCGTTAGCCGCTGGGCGTCGGGGCCGGAGACCGCGCCGTCCGCGCCAGCCTGACCGACCAGCGCCAGGCTGACACCGTCGGTCCCGGCCGAGAACCGGCCCTGGCCGTCGGCGGCCAGGCTGGACAGCACCACCCCGCCCACGGCGACGCGGCCCCCGCCGAGATTGACGCCAACCGGTCCGCTCAGCGACTGGCGATCGGCGTCGGAGACGAGGGTCAGGCTGTCGGACTTGAGTTCGATCGACGATCGCGACAGGGCCGCGCCGCCGGCGATCGCCTTCTCGGCCGTGGCCGCCAGGCGCGTCTTGGCCGAGCCTCGCGCGCCGCCTGGATCATAGGTCAGGGCCAGGTTGGACAGCGACAGGTCGCCAACCACCTCGCGGGCGTCGAGGTTCTGGGCCGCCAGGCGCTCGCCCCGCGCGTGCAAGGTCGAGTGGCCGGTGAAGCCGCCGCGCTTGAAGCCGCCGCTGAGCACGCCGGCCACGGCCAGATTGGCCTCGACATCGCCGGCCGCCGCCGACTGGACGTCCACCGCCCGCGCCTTCAAGGCCAGCCGCAGATCCGCCGGCCCGGCCATCGACAGGGTCTTGAGGTCGGGATAGGCCAGATCGGCCTGGAGGGTCCCCTGCGCCTCGGTCAGGTCCAGCGCGCCGGCGCTGAGGGCGCGGATGTCCAGGTCGATGTCGAGGGTCAGGCGGTCGCCGCGCTTGCGGGCCTTGACCAGCAGGCCGGCTGTGTCGAAAGACAGGCCAGACGTGGCGTAGTGCAGCGGGGCCAGGCGACCGTCGAAGCGCAGCAGCTTGCCGTCGTCCAGGCTGGCGTCGCCGGTCAGCCTTGCCGGGCCGCCGGGCGTCGAGAGGCTGACCCGCGCGTCCTCGACCAGGATCGCCGGGCCGGGAGCGGTCGAGGCCGGCGCCTTCAGGGCCTCGTCGACCATGGGCTGCAACACCCCGAAATTCAGACCGTTCGCGTCGATCCGGGCGTTGAGGCGCGGCCGAACCAGGCGGATGGCCCGGGTGTTGAGCGCGAACTTGCCGCCGCTCCACGGCGTCAGCAGGTCATAGGCCACCTCGATCCGCTCGGCCGAGAACACCGGCGCGCTCTTGGGACCCAGGCGGATCGTGCCGGCGAAGCCCGTGGCGTCCAGGTCCTCGAGATCGAGCGCCGCCTCGACGCCCTTGTCCTCCAGCCAGGCCAGGGCCAGCTCGCGGCTGATCTCGCGGCGGCCGGCATAGGCGGTGAATCCGATGGCGATGAAGGCCAGGGCCGCCAGCGACATCACTTCCAGACCGGCGTCGACCATCACCGCGCGCCGGGCGCGGCTGGCGGAGGGGGACGGCGCGGCGTCAGGCTTGGGGTCGCCTAGAGGGGGATTGGACGGGGGTTGCGCCATCGGGGTCACCATGCCGCAAGCCGCGACGATTGTGAGGCCCTAGTTTTCAAAATCCCAGCACGTCCTGCATGTCATACAGCCCCGGCGGGCGCCCTCGAACCCACAAGGCGGCCGCCACCGCGCCACGCGCAAAGAGCCCTCGGTCGGTGGCCGAGTGCGAGAGGGTCAACACCTCCTCCTCGCCGGCGAAGATCACGCTGTGCTCGCCGATGATCCCGCCGCCGCGCACCACGGAAAAGCCGATGGCGCCCTCGACGCGCGGGCCGGTCACCCCGTCGCGGGCCCGGTCGGAAACCTGGCCAAGGTCCACGCCGCGCCCGTCAGCCGCCGCCTGGCCCAGCATCAGGGCGGTGCCGGACGGCGCGTCGATCTTGCGCCTGTGGTGGGCCTCGAAGACCTCGATGTCCCAGTCGGACGCCGGCAAGGCGGCGGCGGCCTGCTTCACCAGGCCCAGCAGCATGTTGACGCCCAGCGAATAGTTACCGGACTTGACGATGGCGATCCTCTCCGCCGCCGCCGCGATCCGGGCGTTCTGAGCGTCGCTGAAGCCCGTTGAGCCGATGACCAGCGCCGGTCCGCCGTTCGCCGCGCAGGCCTCGGCCAGGGCCGTGGAGGCCTCGGGAACGGTGAAGTCGATGACCACCTCGGCCGCCGCCAGGGCCACCTCGCGCTCGACCAGGCCCTCGCCTTGCGCGCCCGGACGATCGAACCGCGCCGCCACCACCGCATCGCTTCGGCCGACGAGCGTCCGCGCCACGGCGAGGCCCATGCGCCCCGAGGCGCCGGCCAGGGCGATGTTAACGCTACCATGCGGGGCGGCTAAGTCGTTCTGGCTCAAGGCGATCTCCAGGCGATGACGCGCGGGGTAGTCTCCCGACCCGACCCCCCAGGTCAAGGGCGCGCGCGGCGAAATGACAACGTTGGACAACGGGCCTCCAGGGCGCAATCCCAAGCGGAACAAGCGTTTGCGTCGAAAAACTCCACGCCGCAAAGGTTGTGACCCGCCGGCCCCCTCGTTACGGTGACGCCAAATAAGGCCGCGTCGCATCGTTCGACGCGTCTCCAGCACGTGCGCAGCGGGACCGGGAAACATGAGCGACAGCGAGAAGAAGACCTTCACCGACGAAGAAGCGCTGAACTTCCACCGCTATCCGACCCCCGGCAAGATCGGCGTCGTCGCCACCAAGCCGATGGCCACCCAGCGCGACCTCAGCCTGGCCTATTCGCCCGGCGTCGCCGTGCCGGTGCTGGCGATCGCCAAGGATCCCGACCTCGCCTACGAATATACCTCCAAGGGCAACCTGGTGGCGGTGATCAGCAACGGCACCGCGATCCTGGGCCTCGGCGACCTGGGCGCCCTGGCCTCCAAGCCGGTGATGGAGGGCAAGAGCGTACTCTTCAAGCGGTTCGGCGACGTCGACTCCATCGACATCGAGATCACCAGCAAGGACGCCGACGAGACCATCACGGTGGTCAAGAACATCGGCGTCACCTTCGGCGGCATCAATCTGGAGGACATCAAGAGCCCCGAATGCTCCCGCATCGAGACCGAGCTGCAGGAGCTGCTCGACATCCCGGTGTTCCACGACGACCAGCACGGCACGGCGATCATCTGCGCCGCCGGCCTGATCAACGCCTGCCACATCACCGGCA
>JACMOF010000028.1 GCA_014378155.1 Caulobacter sp.
AGTGGAGCTTCCTGCTGCCGGCCTTCCATTCGGTCTCGCGCCTGGAACTGGATCCGCCCCGCAAGATCGTCTTCCGCTGCGTGGATGGCGACATCAAGGATTGCGAGGGCGCGTGGCTGCTGGAGTCGCGCAACGGCGGCAAGGCCCCGCGCGCCACCTATCAGAACCGGGCCCGCGCCCCCTACGGCATGCCGTCCGGCCTGGCGGCCATGGCCATGCGCCGCGACGTGCCCGCCGCCCTCCGCGCCCTGCGCCGCGAGAGCGTGGCAGCGGCGCGGTGAATCGGCCGGCTTTCATGACAAGACGGTAAGCTTGGCGCCTCCGACACCGGTGATAGGGTCGCGCCTTCAGATTTCCGGAGCGTTGACCTCATGATCCGTCCCGCAGCCAAGGCCGCCCTCGTGGCGCTGGCTCTTTCCACGACCGCCCTTTCGCCGCTCCTGGTTGCTGGGGGGGCGGTCGCCCAAGCCAAGCCCGCCCCCGTCGCCGGCGTAACCGTGCCGCCGATCGTCTACGAGGAACGGACCCTGGCCAACGGCCTGAAGGTCTATACCGCCCGCGACGCCACCACGCCCAACGTGACGGTGCAGGTCTGGTACGGCGTCGGCAGCAAGGACGATCCCGAAGGCCGCTCGGGCTTCGCGCACCTGTTCGAACACCTGATGTTCAAATCGACGCGTAACATGCCCACCGAATATTTCGACCGGCTGACCGAGGACGTCGGCGGCTTCAACAACGCCTCCACCTATGACGACTTCACCAACTATTATGAGGTGGTTCCGGCCAACCACTTGCAGCGCCTGTTGTGGGCCGAAGCCGAGCGCCTGAGCTCGCTGGTCATCGACGACGCGGTGTTCAAGTCCGAGCGCGACGTGGTCAAGGAAGAGCTGCGCCAGCGGGTGCTGGCCAATCCCTATGGCCGGTTCTTCTCGCTGAACATCACCCAGGCCTCGTTCGCCCAGCACCCCTACAAGCGCCCGGGCATCGGCTCGATCGAGGAGCTGGACGCCGCCACCGTCGATGATGTCCGCGCCTTCCACGCCGCCTATTATCGCCCCGACAACGCCGCCCTGATCGTGGTCGGCAACTATGACGAGGCCCAGCTCAACGCCTGGATCGACCAGTATTTCGCGCCGCTGAAGACCCCGGCGTCGGCGATCAAGCCCGTCACCGTGGTCGAGCCGCCGCGCACGGGGGCGAAAATCGTCACCACCTATGGTCCCAACGTGCCGCTGCCGGCCGTGGCCATGACCTGGCTGGCCCCGGCCGCCGCCAATCCGGACGCTCCGGCCCTGTCGGTGCTCGACGCCATCCTGTCGGCTGGCAAGTCGTCGCGACTGTATGACGCCTTGGTTTATGACCAGAAGATCGCCCAATCGATCTTCTCCTCGACCAGCACCAACGCCCAGCCAGGGATCTTCTATGTCGGCGCGATCATGGCCGGCGGCAAGACGGTGGAGCAGGGCGAGGCCTCGCTGACCGCCCAGGTCGCCAAGCTGCGCGCCGCGCCGCCGACGGCCGCCGAACTGGCCGAGGCCAAGGCTGGGCTGCTGGCCGACGCCGTCCGCAGTCGCGAGACCATCGATGGCCGCGCCTTCGCCATCGGCTACGCCCTGCGCACCGAGGGTGACGCCGCTCGCGCCAACACCGACCTGGCCGCCCTGCAGGCCGTCACCGCCGTCGACGTCCAGCGGGTGGCCAAGACGTATTTGGCCGACGATCGCAAGGTGACCGTCCGCTACCTGCCGGAGTCGGCCCGTCCGGCCGGGGCCAGGGACCCGTTCGACGCGCCCAAGCCGACGCCGTCGGTGACCTTCAGCGGGGCCGTCACCAGCCTGGCGCCCGAGGCCGAACGCCTGGCCCCGCCCGTCGCCGGCGCGCCCGTCGCCCCGGTCCTGCCCTCGCCGGTCGAGAAGACTCTGGCCAACGGCCTGCGGGTGATCGTCGCCAAGTCCAGCGACCTGCCGCTGATCACCGCCGATCTGACCGTTCGCGGCGGTTCGGGCGCCGATCCAGCCGGCCTGGCGGGCGTCTCCAGCCTGACCGCCGAGCTGCTCACCGAAGGCACCAAGACCCGCACCGCCACCCAGGTGGCCGCCGCCACCGAGGCCCTGGGCGCCAATCTGGAAGCGGGTTCAGGCTGGGAAGCCTCGTCCCTGACCCTCAGTATCATCGCCGACAAGGCCCCTCAGGGCCTGGCGATCATGGCCGATGTGGCCGAGAACCCGACCTTCAAGGCCGACGAACTGGAGCGGGTGAAGGCCGAGGCCCTGGACGGCCTGTCGGTCAGCCTGCAGCGTCCCGGGGCGGTGGCCGGCTTCGCGGCGCCGACCGTGATCTATGCCGGATCGGGCTATGGCCACGTTGCCAGCGGCACACCGGGGTCTCTACCGAAGATCACCCGCGACTCTCTGGTCAAGACCCACGCCGCCTATTGGCGGCCCGACAACGCCATCCTGGTCCTGACCGGCGACCTGACCCCCGAGCAGGGTTTCGCCCTGGCCGAGACCGCGTTCGGCGGCTGGGTCAGGCCGGCCGGCGCCGCGCCCGCCCCGATCAAGGGTCCGACCGGCTATGCGCCGCGCAACCTGATCATCGACCTGCCGGGGGCCGGTCAGGCCGCCGTGGTGGTGGTCAAGCCGGCCATCCTGCGCAGCGACCCGCGCTACTATGCCGGCCTGGTCGCCAATGGCGTGCTGGGCGGCGGCTATTCCTCGCGCCTGAACCAGGAGATCCGCATCAAGCGCGGCCTCTCCTACGGGGCAGGGTCCAGCCTGTCGCCCCGCGCCGCGATCGGCGGCTTCTCGGCCAATGTCCAGACCAAGAACGAGTCGGCCGCCCAGGTGGTGGCCCTGATCAAGGAAGAGCTGGCCCGGCTGGGCGACACCCCGGCCTCGACCGGCGAACTGGCGGCCCGCAAGTCGGTGCTGGTCGGCGACTTTGGCCGTGACCTGGGCACCTCGGAAGGCCTGGGTGGCATACTGGGCAATCTGGCGATCTATGGCGTGCCGCTGGACGAGATCCAGGTGTTCACGAGCAAGATCGAGGCGGTCTCGGCCGCCGATGTCCAGGCCTTCTCCAAAACCATGCTCGACCCGGCCCAGACCAGCGTCATCGTGGTGGGCGACGCCAAGACCTTCGGCGGCACGGTCAAGGCCGTGCTGCCGGGCGCCGTGGAAATCCCGGTCAGCCAGCTGGATCTCGACAGCCCGACCCTGGTGAAGGGGAAGTAGTGAAAGTCCTCCCCCTGTGGGGGGAGGACTTGGAAGGTCAGCCCTTGGCGGCGAGCAGGTCCCGGATCTCGGTGAGCAGCTTCTCTTCCGGTGTCGGGGCCGCCGGCGCCTCGGGCGCGGGGTCCTCGGCGTCGGCGCGGCGGATCTTGTTGACCAGCTTGACCAGCAGGAACACCACCGTCGCCACGATCACGAACTGGATCACGGTGTTGATGAAGGCGCCGTACTGGATAGCCACCTTCTCGACGACCGTGGTGGCGGGATTCTCGGGCTTCAGCACCCATTCCAGCTTGGAAAAGTCGAGTCCACCCATCAGCAGGCCGATCGGCGGCATGATCACCTG
>JACMOF010000270.1 GCA_014378155.1 Caulobacter sp.
AGCACGCCCTGCCCGACCACGGCGGTCCAGACCAGCGGGCTGAGGTCCAGCCTGGGCGGTCCATGCATGAGAAAGGCGATCGGCAGGACGGTGAAGGTGGCGATGATCACCGTCACCGCCGGAATGGCCATCGGGGGCGGCGACGGCGGCCCGCGGCGCAGCACGATCAGCCAGGCCAGGAAGATGAACAGCGAGCTCAGGGAGAGGGCCACGCCCAGGGGCGAGCCCGCCCCGTCCGGCTTGCCGGCGATCAGGGCCGCGCCGAGGGTCGCGGCGGCGACACCCAGCCAGGAGGCCCGGCTGACCTTCTCGCCCAGCACCACGATGAAGCTGCCGGCGATGATCATCAGGCCGCCGGCCCCCAGGGCGAAGGTCAGGTGGTCGCCAAACAGCATGACCCCGAGGCTGGCGCCCATCAGCGGCTCGATATTGATGAACACTCCGGCGCTGGCGGCGTCGACGCGGGCCGCGCCAAACGACCAGGCGGCGGTGGCCAGCAGGGTCGCCAACACGCCCTGGCCGACCACGGCGGTCCAGACCAGGGGGCTGAGGTCCAGCTTGGGCGGGCCGTGCATCAACAGGGCGATCGGCAGGACCGTGAAGGTGGCGACGATCACCGTCACCGCCGGTATGGCCATCGGGGTCGGCGACGGCGGCGCGCGGCGTAGCACGAGCAGCCAGGCCAGGAAGATCAGCAGCGAACCCAGCGACAAGGCCACCCCCAGCGGCGAGCCCGCCCCGTCCGGCTTGCCGGCGATCAGGGCCGCGCCGAGGGTGGCGGCGGCGACACCCAGCCAGGAGGCGCGGCTGACCTTCTCGCCCAGCAGCCTGGCGCTGATGGCGATCAGGGCCGGCATCGCGCCGACCAGCAGGGCCGCCAGGGTGACGCTGACATGGGCCAGGCCCTCGAACTGCACCATGAAGGCGATGCCATAGAAGGCGCCGGCCGCCAGGATCACCGGCGAGCGAAACAGCGCCCGGGTCTCGGCCCTGGCCAAGGCGAAGGGGGCCGCCGCGATCGCCGCCGTCGCGAACCGCAGCAGCACCATGTGGGCGGCGTCGGTCTCGGTCAGGATGAACTTGCCGAGCGGAAAGCCCAGGCCCCAGCAGGCGCCGGCCAAGGCGAGCGCGAGAAAGGCGACGCGTTTTTCCATCAGGGCCTCTTGCCGGAGTTCGGGCGCCGGCGCCACGCGGCTAGAGCTTCAGCCCAAACCTTGGCCCCACGGCGGTCATCAACAGATAGAGTCCGATGGTCACGCCACACCCTGTCAGCAGCGCGGGCCAAAAGCCGATCCCGCGACGCAGCAGGGCCGGAACGATCAGAAACATCGGCAGCGACGGCAGCACATACCAGAAGGTCGCCTCCACATGGGTGGCCATCCGCCCGACGTCGTGGATGTCGCGCCACAGCCAGATCATGCCCAGGATCGAGATCAGCGGCAGCGACGCCACCAAGGCGCCGAAGCCGGGCTGGCGCTTTGCGATCTCCGAGACCAGGGCGATGATCACCCCGGACAGCGCGGCCTTGGCGATCAGATAGAGCATAGAAGGGGCCTCCGGTTGGAACGGCGAGTGTCGCCCGCTATCAAACGCTTGCGCCGGCCGCGTTCGTCAATCCTGCAACATTGGCGGGTGGTTCTGACATTCCCACGTTACACGGCGGCGGGAGGTTGCGATCAGGGACGTCACTGGAGCCATCAACATGCGCCTTTCACCAAGCCGCCTGGCCATCATGGCCGGGGTCGCACTCAGCCTTTCCGCCGCAGTCGCCGTCGCCCAGAACGGTCCGCCACCGCCCGGTCCGCCCCCGATGATGGATGATGGTCCCGGTGGCCCCGGCGGTCCGATGATGCGCCATCATCGCTTCGATCCGGAGGCCCAAGCCCAGCACCTGCGCGACGTGCTGCAACTGCGCGCCGACCAGGACGGCGCGCTGAAGGCCTATCTGGCCGCCACCGCGCCCAAGGATCATCGCGAGGAGGGGCCCGGTCCAAAATCCGACGACGGTCCGCCCAAACGCCTGACCACGCCCGAGCGCCTTGACCGGGAGACCGAGTTCCTGGCCCGCGCCAGGGCGCGCATTGACGCCACCCGAAGCTTCTACGCCGCGATGTCGCCCAGCCAGCAGAAGGCCTTCGACGCCCTGGGTCCGATGGCGGGCGACCATGGCCCGATGATGCGCCATGTCGAATTTCGCCACTTGAAAGCCGGCCCAGCCGGCCGGCCGCCCGCGCCGGGCAAGGCCGACTGACCTCGCGGTTGGGATTGCGGGCGCCCCTCAGGTCTTCTAATGCACCGGTATGGGCGCCCGTGAACCTCACCACCCGCTGGACTTCCTGACCAACCCCGAGCGGTTCATGGTCTTTTCGCGCTGGGCCGCGCCGATGTTCGGCGCCGTCGCCATAGTGCTGGCCGTGGCTGGCTTGGTTTTGACCTTCGCCGCCCCCGAGGACTATCAGCAGGGCGACACCGTGCGGATGATGTTCATCCACGTGCCGGCCGCCGTCATCAGCATGTTCGTCTATCTGTGCCTGGGGATCGCCAGCCTGCTGTCCCTGGTGTTCCGCCACGCCCTGGCCGACGCCGCCGCCGTGGCCTGCGCGCCGCTGGGCGCGGCCTTCAC
>JACMOF010000271.1 GCA_014378155.1 Caulobacter sp.
GCTGGGCGTGCCGGTGCAGTCGAAGGCCTTGAACGGTCTGGACTCCCTGCTCTCCATCGTCCAGATGCCCGGCGGCGTACCGGTGGCGACCCTGGCGATCGGCGAGGCGGGGGCCAGGAACGCCGGCCTGCTGGCGGCGCAGATCCTGGCGCTGTCGGACCCGGCGCTCAGCCAGCGCCTGCAAGCGTTTCGCGACGCGCAGACCGAGGATGTGGTGGAAAGCGTGGAAGACTGATGACGGCTCCCCTACCCCCCGGCTCCACCCTCGGCATCCTGGGCGGCGGGCAGCTGGGCCGCATGCTGGCACTGGCCGCCGCGCGGCTGGGCTTCGACGTAGTGGTCCTCGATCCCGAGGAAAACAGCCCCGCCGGCCGGGTCGCCGCCCGCCAGATCGTCGCCGCCTATGACGACCGCTGGGCGCTGAAACGCCTGGCCGAGGCCTGCGACGTGGTCACCTACGAGTTCGAGAACGTCCCGGCCGACACCGTCGCCGAACTCACCGCCCTGGGCGTGCTGGTCGCCCCCGGCGCCAAGGCGTTGGCCGCCGCCCAGGACCGGGTGGTCGAAAAGAGCTTCCTGGCCGAGATCGGCGTTCCCACCGTGGCCTTCGCGTCGGTCGAGACCGCCGACGACCTGGCCGCCGCCGTGGCCAGGATCGGCGCTCCGTCGCTGCTGAAAACCCGTCGCGAGGGCTATGACGGCAAGGGCCAGGCCTGGATCCAGCGCCCCAGCGACGCCGCCGCCAGCTTCGAGAAGATCGGCGCCAAGCCGGCCATCCTCGAGGCTCCCGCAGACTTCGTGCGCGAGCTGTCGGTGATCGCCGCGCGCAGCCGCAACGGCGAGATCGCCTGTTATCCCCTCGCCGACAACCACCACGAAGGCGGCGTCCTGCGCCGCACCAGCGCCCCAGCCAAGGTCACCGACGCCACCCGCGACCAGGCCGAGACCATCGTCATCAAGATCCTGACCGCGCTGGACTATGTGGGCGTGATCGGGGTGGAGTTGTTCGAGCTGGCCGGCGGCAAGCTGCTGGTCAACGAGTTCGCCCCCCGGGTGCACAATACCGGCCACTGGACCCAGGACGGCTGCGAGGTCGACCAGTTCGAGCAGCACATCCGCGCCGTGGCCGGCTGGCCGCTCGGCCCCACCGCCGCCCGCGCCCATGTCGAGATGACCAACCTGCTTGGCCCCGAGGTCGAGGCCTGGGCCAAGCTGGCCGCCGAGCCCGAGACCCGCGTCCATCTCTACGGCAAGGGCGAAGCCCGGCCTGGGCGGAAGATGGGCCACGTGAACATGCTGCGCGGTTTGAGGGACTAGGTCATGGTCGAGCAAGCGCTCATCGGCCTCATCGGCGGCATGAGCTGGGAAAGCTCGGCGCAGTACTATCGGCTGATCAACGAGGGCGTTCGCGACCGGGTCGGCGGGGTGGCCTCGGCTCGAAGCCTGATGTGGTCGTTCGACTTCGCCAAGATCGAGGCCTTGCAGCACGGCGGCGACTGGGACGCCCTGGCCGGCGAGCTTGTGGTGGCCGCC
>JACMOF010000272.1 GCA_014378155.1 Caulobacter sp.
ACGCCAAGTCGAGGATCATGGTCGTGGTGTGCGCTTGTGTCCCGGGCCCATTTCCGGTCAAGGCCATTAGGCTCCATCGTTCGCGCAGGCCGCTGGCGTGGGTCAGCAGGTGGCGGATGGTGATCGGCGTTCCGTAGTCTGGCATCTCTGGCAGGTAGCGCCGGATGTCGTCGTCGAGGGTAAGCTTTCAGTCCTGGACCAGCAAAAGCATGGCTGCGGCGCGCGTGCGCTGGGTAATTTTCCCGAACAGACTCCCGAGCCCCGGAGCCCAAGACCGCGTCCGCCCTGACCTGCCCGTGTTGCGGTGGCGGTCTGCGCATCATCGAGGTCATTGGCGGGCGCGGCGCGTGGCGCGCCCGTCAGATCAATCTCAAGTCGCATTATAGTTCATGAGCAGAGCCATGATCATCCTCGACATCTGCTCCGCCATCACCCTGGGTCTTGGCGCGGCATCGGCTGCGTCTCACGTCCAGCGTCACCTCAAGCTTCGTTCAGCCGCCGCGAGCATCGACGCTTCACCCCGCTTGGGACCGACTTGTTGGCCGTTTGAGATTGTCCACAGGCACTGCCCAGGCCTATTCGGCCGCCGCCAGACCGGCAGTGACAACCGCTATCGCCATAGCCTGACACACCCGGAGCACTGACCGCCGCTTCCTCCCCTGAAGGCTTCCCTCAAGCGCCAGCTCACAAGTCCGCGCATGGGCCAGCATCCGAAACCCTCAACAGAAAGAGACTCTGGGACCGCTCCAACTTCCAAACCTTCCACCTCCGCCGATGACTGCCCTAGCGCATTTTTCGAGCGAAGTGGTTCCGGTTCGCGTGAAGAAAAATGCGTCAAAACACAAGATTAGAGCTCACGGCCTGACGCAGTCAGGTCGGGAAACGCTCTAGGTTCGGGACTTCTCGCGCGGGCGAGTTATTGCTGGGGGAGTTTCAGGGGGTCGCGTCAGGTCTCTTCGTCGCCGGCCGCCCGATCACGCCATCTGGAACTTCGGCGGCGGCAAGGCCAGCCGGGTGTCGGCCACGGCCTCGCCGCGGAAGAACCGCACCAGCAGGTCCTGCACGTCGGGATGGGCCTCGAAGACGTTGTGGCCGGCGTTCTCGACGATCACCCGTGACTTGCGCTGGAACTGGGCCGCCACTTCGTCCTGCTCGGCCAACGGCGTGCGGCCGTCCAGCGTACCGGCGACCAACAGGGCGGGATGGTCGATGCGGAACGGCGCCCGGAAGCCTTCGCCCAGGTCGACGCCTGGGACCGCGCCCAGCAGCTGCGGCATCGGGAAGTTCAGCGCCTTGCCCAGCACGGCGACCCGCGCCTCCCGCCGCACCAGGGCCAGCCGGCCCGGCGAGATTCCCGACGCCAGATCCGTGGCCTCGGGCATGCCGGTTATGCTCAGCAGGTCGGCCACATCGCCCAGGAACGGCGCCAGCATGTCAGTCTTTCCCGCGTCAAGGGCGAGGTAAAGACCCGGCAGCATGGCCAGGGTGTTGGGATTGGCGATCAGCCCACCCGCCAGCATCTGGACGCCGAAGCCGCCCATCCTGATCTCGCCCGGCGCGCCCTTCAGCGTGACCTTTGTCACGACTGGCCGCGCCTCCAGCCTGGTGTGCACGCGGCGCATCAGGGCCGGCAGGTCCGGCACAGCGGCGCGGGCGGCCGGATCGGCGGCCAGCAGGCCGTCCACCTGGCGCAAAAGATCGTCGATCGCCGCCGGCCGCTTCACCGTCTGGTCCTGGCCCTCCAGGCTGGCCAGGGCCACGCGGTTCACCCTGTCGCCGTGCCGTTTGAGCATGCTGAGCGCCAGGTGCGTGCCGTAGCTGATGCCCCAGAGGTTGACCATTTCCGCGCCCAGGTGACGTCGCAGGTCGTCGATGTCGTCGGCGTTCTGTTCGGTGTTGTAGCCGGTCATGGCCACGCCGGCCTTCGTCCAGTCGACCCAGGCGCTCTGGAATTCCGTGCGGAAATGGGAGGTGAGCCCGGCTTCCGTGAACACCGGCGGCGGGCGCGTGAAGGCGGGCCGCTCCGGGATGGCGTTGGACAGGCCCGTGCCCCGCTGGTCGAAGGCAATGACGTCGGCCACCTCGCGCAGGGCCATGAAGATCGGAAAGCGCGGTCCGCCTGCCGCGCTCGTCGCCATGCCGCCTGGTCCGCCGGCCAGGTAGACGATCGGCGGACCCGGTTTGGCCGCAGTGGAGGCGAACCGGACATAGCTCAACCGGATCTTCCGCGAGCCGGGATCGCGGCGATCCTCGGGAACCTCGAAGAAGCCCCGCTCGGCGTCGGTTTCCTGACCCTGCCAGCCCTTGAAGCGGAAGGGGCCGGCCCGCGGCGGAGACGTCGCTGGAGCGGGGGTCTGGGTCGGGGCCGGGACTTGGGCAAACGCCAGGGTCGGAAGGGCGAGGCCGGCGGCGGCGAGCAGGGCGCGGCGATTGAGCGAAGTGTGGGTCATGCCGACAGATGAGCCGTCGGTGGCGCCGTCCGCCACCCCGCTTCGGTCAACAGCGCCTAGTCACCGGCGAATGGCGGCCCATCTCGGTGAGCGGCGCCGTAGAGTGGGGAGCATGTGGCGAATCCTGCTTCTCGGCCTGGTCCTGTCCGGCCTCACGACCCTGGCCCGAGCCCAGGAGACGCCGTGGCAGGCCTGTCATGGCGTGCCCAGCCCGGCCGGCCCGGTGCTGAGTGACTGCCGCCCGATCCAGGATTTCGTCGACCCCCAAGGCCGCGAGCTCTGGATCCGCTCCTCCGTCAGCGCCCCCACCGACACCCGGCCGCGCGCCCTCTATCTGGCGGGCGTCGCCTCGTCCGAGGCCTGGCTCAACGGTCAGCGCCTGGGCGTCAACGGCCGCCCCGGCGCCACGGCGCGGGACGAGGTTCCTGGGCGCTACCAGGCGATTTTTCCGATCCGCGAGACGGCCTGGCGGACCGGCGAGAACGTACTGGTGATACACCTGTCGTCCCTTCACGGCGGCCTGCGTTTCGCCCGTCCAATGAGCGCGATAGGCGTCTTTCCCTACCCCTATCCGCAGCGCCCCGCGCTGCTGGCGGTAACCTTCTTGGCGGCCGGCGCCCTGCTGGCCGCGGCGTTCGGCTTCGGCGTCATTCACGTCATGCGTCGCACGGGATCCAGCCTGGTCCTGGCCGCCATGGCCGGCGTCGCGGCCGTGCAGGCCATTGTCGAGAGCCTGAGGACACTGTTCGACTATCCCTATCCCCTGCACGCCTGGCGGATGAGCGCCATCTGGGGGCTGGCGGCCACCTTCGCGGTCCTGCTGGTGAGCTATGTGGCCGGCCGGTTCCTGCCCAAGGCGCGCCGTCTGATGATCGGTCTGGCCCTGGGCGTGGTCGGCGCCACGGCCCTGCTTCCGGGCTTCGACATCAAGACGGTCTGGGCGCTGATCCTGGGGGTGGCGCTCGCCGCCCTGCCTGCCACGGCGGGCGTGCGTCGGCGCGTCCCCGGCGCGCGGCTGACCCTGGCCTATCTGGCGCTGTTTCTCGCTTTGGCCCTCGGGTTCCCCGAATGGCTGGCCGACATCTCGTTCTTCCTGCTCGCCGCTGGTCTGGTGCTGCCGTTGCTGACGGTCGAGGTGGTGCGGCTGGGTCGCGACGATCGGGGCCGCGAGGCCGCCCTGACCCGCGCCGCCAGCCGCCCCGGCCGCCTGACAGTGGCCTCGGCCCGAGGCGTCGAGCTGGTGCCGATCGCCGAGATCCTGGCCGTGGTGGGGGCCGACGACTATGTCGAGCTGCGGCTGGTCGGCGGCCGCAGCCTGCTGCACGCCGCTCGCCTCGACGGCTTGGCGACCCAACTTCCGGGGAGTTTCTTGCGCATCCATCGGTCGGTGATCGCCAATCTCGCCCAGGCGCAGCGCCTGGAGCGCGACGGCGACCGCTGGCGGGTGCACCTGAGCGAGGGCGCGCCCCTGCCGGTCAGCCGCTCCCGCCAGCCCGCCCTACGCGAGGCCTTGGACGTTCCTCCCGTGGGGGCGGTGTCGGCGTAGCGCCAGCGGACTAAGCCGCTCGCGCGGCCCCGCACCCGCGAGCGCTACGGCTACCGCGCCTTCGCCGACTTTGGAATCGCGTTCCGCCTCGATCGCTTTCTATATGCGCAGTGCTGGACGGGCGCCGACCGCCCCTCGGCGCTGTTCGACCGCGCTGTTGCATGGCTGCTTGAGGCCAAGGTGCTGCTGCCGGGCCTCTCCGTGCTTGAGCGCGCCGCGGCCAGGGTTCGGACGCGCGCAAACTCACATCTGCACCGCCTGTTGATGGGGGCGATGACGCCTGAGCAACGCGCGAACCTCGACGAGCTCGTCGCGGTCCCCGATGGCGGGCGCCAAAGCCCGCTCGATCGCTTGCGCGACGGCCCGTATATCCAGAGTGGCCGCGAAATCAGCCGTGCGCTCAACCGCCTGGAAGAGATCCGCACGATCACCAACGCTCTTCCGCAAACGGATCGTCTGCCGCCAGGCAAGCTCGTGGCGCTCGCGCGCTTCGCGGCTGCGGCAAAGGCGCAGGCGGTTGCGCGGCTTCCAAACGACCGGCGTGCGGCCACGCTCCTTGCCTTCGTCAGGACGCTGGGGGCGACGGCCGGCGACGATGTCATCAACTTGTTTGATGCGGTCGCCACTTCGATGTTCGCGCCGGCCGACGCAGCGTCGAAGGAGGCCAGGCTGCGCTCGCTGCGCGATCTCGACGCCGCCGCGCTCAAGCTTCGCGATGCTGGGATCGTTATTCTCGATGAGGAGACGCCCGACGATGACGTCCGCAGGGCCGTGTTCAATCTGATCGATCGTGACGCGTTCGTCACAACGGTCGAGCGCGTCGGGACGCTCGCCGAACCCCGCGATGATAC
>JACMOF010000273.1 GCA_014378155.1 Caulobacter sp.
CTGCAACACCGGCCGCCACCTCATCGAAAGCCCCGCGCCGGGGCCGGCTCGCGTCGGGGCGGTTGGCCGGAGCCAAGGTCGGCCAGGATCGGGCAGTCGGGCCGCTCGTCGCCCGCGCAGTCGCGCGACAACGCGCGCAATGTGTCGGCCATGGCCTGCATCTCCACGATCTTGGCCTCCAGGGTCTGGACATGCCCGTCCGCGATCGCTTTGACCTCGCGGCTGGGACGGACGCGGTCGCGCCACAGCGACAGCAGATGGGCGATCTCCTCGACCGAAAACCCGAGCGAACGCGCCCGACGGATAAACCGCAGCTCATTGACCTCGCGCTCGCTGAAGCTGCGATAGTTGCTGTCTGTCCGGCCAGCCGGCGTGATCAGTTTGATCTGCTCATAGTAGCGGATCATCTTGGCCGAGACCCCAGACGCCTTGGCCGCCTGCCCGATGTTCATGGGTGGGACATCCTTGGCTTGGCTGCGGGCAGAGGCGAGGTGAAGGCGCGCAGGCGCAGGGCGTTGAACAGCACGCTGACGCTGGACAAGGCCATCGCGCCGGCCGCCACCATCGGCGAGAGCGACAGGCCAAGGGCGGGCGCCAGCGCCCCCGCCGCCACCGGGATCAGGATCACATTGTAGCCAAAGGCCCAGACCAGATTCTGGCGGATGTTGCGCATGGTCGCGCGGCTAAGCGCCAGGGCGTTGACGACGCCGCGCAGGTCCCCGCCCATCAGCACGACGTCGGCGCTCTCGATGGCGATGTCGGTCCCTTGCCCCATGGCCAGGCCGACGTCGGCGCTGGCCAGGGCCGGCGCGTCGTTGACGCCATCGCCGACGAACGCCGTCGGGCCATACCGAGCGCGCAAGGCGGCGATCGCTTCGGTCTTGCCCTGAGGCAGCACCTCGGCCACCACCTCGTCGATTCCCAGGATCCTGGCGACCGCGTCGGCGGTCCGCCGGTTGTCGCCGGTGATCATCGCCACCTTCAGGCCTTGGGCGTGCAGGGCGGCGATGGCGGCGGGCGCGGTGTCGCGAATGGGGTCGGCCACCGCCAGGACCGCCGCCAGGCGCCCGTCGATCGCTACATAGAGCGGGCTCTCGCCGGCGTCGCCCAAACGGGCGGCTTCCTCGGCGAAGGGCTCGACGTCCAGCGCCAGGCGCAGCATGTAGCGATCCGCGCCGACCTCGACGCGGCGCCCCGCCACGATCCCTTGCGCGCCGAACCCCGGCGTCGAGGCAAAGTCACGCAACGCGCCAGGCGACACCCCTTCTGCCTTGGCCGCGCTGACGATGGCCTGAGCGATCGGATGCTCCGAGCGCGCCTCGACCGCTGCGGCCAGGCTCAAAACCTCGCCGCGGTCAAATCCGTCCGCGACGATCAGGTCGGTCAGTTCCGGACGCCCCTTGGTCAAGGTCCCGGTCTTGTCGAGCGCCACGACCTTCGCCTCCTGCAGGGCCAGCAGGGCTTCGCCACGGCGGAACAGGACGCCCAGTTCGGCGGCCCTGCCGGTCCCGACCATGATCGAGGTCGGCGTGGCCAGGCCCATGGCGCACGGACAGGCGATGATCAGCACCGCCACCGCATGGACCAGCGCCAGGCCCAGGGCGGGCGGTGAGCCGAACGCCAGCCAGGCCAGGAAGGTCGCGACGGCCACGGCGATGACTGCGGGCACGAACCAGGCCGTGATCTTATCGACGAGGGCCTGGATCGGGAGTTTGGAGCCCTGCGCGGCCTGCACCATGCGCACGATCTGGGCCAGCAGGGTGTCGCCGCCGACCTTGGTGGCCTTGAACTGCAAGGCGCCGGTGGTGTTCACCGTGCCGCCGACCACGCTCGCGCCGACCGTCTTTTCCACTGGGATCGGCTCGCCGGTAATCATCGCCTCATCGACGAACGAGATGCCTTCCTCGACGATCCCATCGACGGGGATCCGCTCGCCGGGACGGATCAGCACCAGGTCGCCGGGGACGACCTCGCCGATCGCGATCTCGACCGCCTGCCCGTCGCGTTCGACCCGCGCGGTCTTGGCTTGCAGGGTCATCAATCGCTTGATGGCCTGGCTCGTCGCGCCCTTGGCCCGGGCTTCGAACCAGCGCCCCACCAGGATCAAGGTGACGATGACGGCCGCAGCCTCGTAATAGACGCCGTCCGTGCCGGCCGGCAGCGCGCCGGGCGCGAAGGTGGCGACCAGCGAATAGGCGAAGGCGGCGCTCGCGCCGAGCACGACCAGGCTGTTCATGTCGGGTGTCAGGCGCAGCAGATTTGGAACGCCCTTGCGATAGAAGCGCAGGCCAGGCCCGAACAGGACGACGCCGGCCAGCACCAGGCTGATGAGCCTCCAGGCCTGTTCACCGAGCGTCGCGGCCAACAGATGGTGGGCCCCGGGAATGAAGTGACGGGCCATCTCGACCAGGAAGAGCGGCGAGGTGGTCACGGCGGCGATCACGACCGCACGCTTGAGGTAGGCGACCTCCGCCCCGCGCGCCTGGGCCTCCTCGTCGACGGCGTCGGCGCCGGCTTCTTGCGCCAGGCTTGCCGCGTACCCCGCCTCGGCGACCGCTCTGATCAGCGCGTCGGGATCAAGCGTTCCGCGCGCGCCGCTGACGCTGGCTCGCTCGGTGGCCAGATTGACCACGGCGCGCTCGACGCCAGCGACCTTGAGCATGGCTTTTTCGACACGCGAGACGCAGGACGCGCAGGTCATGCCGTCGATGCGAAGTTCGATCGTCTGCGGGGCGAGATCATAACCGGCCTGGCGGATCGCCGCGCCGATTGCGAGGGGATCGCCGCCTTCGACATGGACGCGTTGCGTCGCGAGATTGACGGTGGCGGCGCGCACGCCCGGCGTCGCCAAGACCGCCTGTTCGACCCGACGCACGCACGACGCGCAGGTCATTCCGAGCACGGGCAGGTCGAGTGTCTTGAGAATTTGGTCGGGCATCGGCGTTCTCCTCCTGTCGATGCCCGGCCTTTTGCGGCTTCCCATCATGGGAAGGTCAAGGCTTTGTCGGCGGTCTCGTCGGAAAATACGCGCGGACCCAAGCCTTCCCCTCATCGGAAGGTTTTCGCCTGACACAGAGACATTTCGCGAAACAAATGATGAGTCACGTCAATTTTCAAGCCGTCATCGTTACAATGATTGGAACGTTGCTTGACCACACACCAATACGAAAGACGCAACGAATACGCGTGACTGCTGTTCTAGTCGGGCGACGAGCGTCACTTCTGGCGCGCAAGGTCGTCAACAATCTGAAGGGCAATAGAGATGCGCAAGATTTTGATCGCGGTGTGCGCGGTGACCCTGTTGAGCGCCGCCGGCGTCACGGGCGCTTCGGCTCAGTCCATGGCCGGGCACGACATGAAGGGCATGGACATGTCCAAGAGCGACATGAAGGGCCACGCCCAGATGGGCCGTGACGCCCTGAAGATGGACGAGATGCGAATGAGCAAGGCGATGATGGCGGCCAAGGCCTCCGACTTCGACGTGCTGTGGGCAAGGAAGATGATCGCACACCACCAAGGGGCCATCGATATGAGCCAATCGCTGCTCGAGCACGGCGGCGACGCAGACGCCAAACGCCTGGCGCAGATGACGATCGACGAGAACACCAAAGCCAAAGCCGATCTGGAGGCCTTTATTCGCAAGCACGGCGGCTAGAGCATTTCCCGACCTGACTGCGTCAGGCCGTGAGCTCTAATCTTCTGTTTTAGCGTATTTTTCTTCACGCGAACCGGAACCACTTCGCTCGAAAAATGCTCTAGCGCCGCAGCTGGCGAAAACCGGCGTCGACGCGCTTGGCGTCGCGCGTCGTTTTCGCGCGCGGTCCATACTTGCGGGATAATGGGGTTCTGCCGCGTATAGTCAGCGGGACACCTCCGGGGGCAAAGGACCGAACATGACTTTGAACATCGAGGATCTCATCGAGCGGCTGGCGGCCCAGCCGCTCGACCGTTCGTTGGAGGGTCTGGAATGGGACGTGGCGCGCGGCATCGCGCGCCGGAGCGCCGACCTGAAGACCGGAGCCGCCTTGGCGCCCGTCCGCGTCGCCTCGATCGGTCTGGCCCTGGCAATCGGCGTCACCGCCGGCGGCCTGGCGGCAGCCAGCACGGTGTCGGCTCCACAGCAGCTCAGCACCTTCTCGGTCTCGGCCCACCTCGCGCCATCGACGCTGATCGAGGGCTCCCGGTGAGCATCACTCGCGGCATCGTCCTGACGCTGGTGCTATCGACCCTGGCCGCCGCGATCGGCGCTTGGGGCGGTGGACAATATGTCGTTCGCCGTATGCAACACGCCACGCCACTGCACCAGATGGTGCACGAGAAGCTCGATCTGACCCCTGACCAGGAGCAGCGCGTCGACCGGTTGGAGCGGCAGTACGCGGCAAGGCGCAAGGCGCTGGAAGCCGAGATGCGGGCCGCCAACGTCGAGTTGGCCCAAGCCATCCAGGAACAGCACAGCTATACGCCCAAGGTCCAGGCGGCGATCGATCGCTTCCACATGGCGATGGGCGCGTTGCAGAAGGAAAGCATCCAGCATGTGATCGCCATGCGCGCGGTGCTGACGCCGCAGCAAGCCGCGCGTTTCGACGATACGGTCGTCAAGAACCTCACCGAACAGGCGCAGTGACCGGAGGCGATCCAACCGATGAGGCGCTCGCGGCCCTTGCCGGGAGGGGGGACGAGCGCGCGTTCTCGCAACTGGTGGTTCGCCACAAGGAGAGCCTCTATCGACTGCTTCGCCGCTATACCGGTGACCGCGACGAGGCCTATGAGGCCGTCCATGAAACCTTCATCGCCGCCTGGGCCGCGCTAGGCCGATATGACGCGGCGAGGGCGTTCGGTCCCTGGCTTCGAACCATCGCCATCAACAAGGCCCGCGATCGCGGTCGGCGGATGGCCGTTCGCCGCTTCTTCTTCGGCGGCGGCGAGGACGATCTGGCCTCGGCGGTGGATCCGGGCCTGGCGGCCGACGATACACTGCAGCAACGCCAAGTGATGGAGCTGCTTGACCAGGCGGTGGCCCGGCTTCCCGAGGCCCTGAAGGCGCCGCTGCTGCTGACTGCCTTCGAGGGTCTGTCCCAACACGAGGCCGCCGCGATCCTCGGCGTCTCAGCCAAGTCGATCGAGACGCGGGTCTATCGCGCCCGCAAGGCGCTGGCCATGAGCCTCGACCCCGCTGTCCTCCGCATCGACGCCTAGTTTTTGAATGAGCACTGAGATGACCCGCGCCGAGGGGCCCAAGCTCATCGAAACCTGGTCTTCGCCTTCATCTACAATCAAGCGGGTGTCCCTATCGCGGCGGGCGCTCTCTATCCCATGTTCGGCTGGCTGCTTTCGCCGCAGATCGCCGCAGCGGCCACGGCCCTGTCGTCCGTCAGCGTGATCAGCAACGCCCTACGGCTTCGAGTCGTGAAACTCTGAGCCGTCGTGGACAGGGTCAGGGCTCCGGGCGCAAACCCGCCAGGGTGACGGCGACGAGCCGTTGAACTGCGACTTTGGACGCAAGACGACTGGCGGCGGTCAGGGCGTGCAGGCAATAGGTCGCTATTTAATCCGGCGCGACCTCGTCACGCAGCGCCGCTCATCGCGCTTTCGATCCCCCGACTACACCCGCGGCTTAGCCAACACGACGAACCAAGCGTGGTTGAAGACACCTTCGTCGAGAATCTCAAACCCTGCGGCGGTCGCCAATCGCCGCCAGCCGGCCTTGGAGGTCAGAAGCAGCGACAGCACGTTGGCCACCGCGAACATCGACCAGCCTGGTGTCCAGACCGCCATCAAGAAACGGCCGCCCGGCTTGAGCACCCGGAGCGTTTCAGAGAGCGCGCGCGCCTTCTCGCGCCCCAAATGATCGTAGACGTGGGTGCTGACCGCGGCATCGAACGTAGCGTCGCCAAACGGCATCGCCGTCAGGTCGCCGATCTCAACCGCGACCTTGTCCAACAGGCCAGCCAGGCCCAGGTTCCTATCCAGCAAGGCACGACCCCCGTCGTCGATATAGGCCGCATCGAAACGATCCAGGCCGATCACCCGCCCAGCCTTCAATACGCGAGCCAGGGCGATGCTGGTGCGGCCGCTGCCGCAGCCGGCGTCCAGGACAAGGTCGTGGTCTCCCGAAAGAAGATCGACCATCGGCAGCACGACCTGATCGAGGCGCCGGAACCCTCTCATGATGGTGTTGCCCGCCACTAGCAGCACGGCCATCCCGACCAGCAAGAACGCGACCGGCCACAATCCCGGTAGGGTCAGGATCGCCAGGATCGCGCCAGCCAAGCAGACCAGGGCCGCGATGGCTAAGCCGTTCATCCAGCCCGGCCCCCAACCGAAATCAAAGGTCTCATCGCGCGGGGCGCTGGCCTTGCGGCGCGTCCAGCGACGCAGAAGGTCTCGCCCGCCGGACACGTAGAGCGAGGAGGCCAGCACCAGACCCCCGATCACGTGGAAGCCCGCCAGCAGAAGCAGGGAGCGGGAAATCACGGCAAGCGAGGGCGCGTAGAGAAAGAGGCCCGCGCCGGCGGCAACGCCTACCACGCCCATGATCCACATATGGCTATGGGCCGAGCGGCGGGAACGAGATGTATGGTGAGGCATGGCCTGGCTTTCCTGAGCTGCGATCGAAGGGGCGGTTGGCTGGGCCTTGCCGCGCCCGCCGCCATCGCTAACCTCTAGCGGCCCGCGGCGGGCCTCCGCCCGGACAAGACCAGGGAGGCGTCCGGTTTCCGGACGAAGGGCCGCAGATGTCCGCCAACGCCAAAACTTCAATCGACCTGGCCGACAGCCGTCCCGTGCAGCGCACCAAAGCCGCGTTGTTCGACACCTTCCTTGGCCTGGTGCTGACCCGCCGCTACGCCCGCATCACCGTGACCGATATCATCGGCCCAGCCGGGATCGGCCGCTCGACCTTCTATGAACACTACCGATGCAAGGATGACCTGCTGAAGGAGGGCCTGGCGGGTCCGTTCGGCGTCCTAGCCGACACGGTTCTGGCCGGGCACGCCGACGATCCGCGCCTGGAGGAGACCCTGGCCCATTTCTGGGAGAACCGCCGGACTGGCAATGTCCTGTTCGCTGGCACAACGAGGACCCTACTGACTCGCGCCTTGGCCGACCTGCTCGAACGGAGACTAGCGACGCGGCGCATATTGTCATCGCTTCCGCCCGCCTTGCTGGCCGCCCAGATGGCGGGCGGCCAGATAGCGCTCCTCACCGCCTGGCTGTCGGGCTTGGCCCCTGCCAACCCGAAGACGATCGCCGACGCGCTGCGCGCCTCCGCCAGAGCCGCTGTCCTAGACCTCCCTTGATCTCCCCTGGAGGCCACTCGGTCCGCAAGCTGTCGATTGCCATATCCCCTCCTAGGGGATAGGAATCATCTGCCATGGCCCATGTCGTCCACGAAACCCATCCCGAGATCATCAATCGTTTCAAACGCGCCGAAGGACACCTGCGCAAGACGATCGCCATGATCGAGGCGGGCCGCACCTGCCTGGACCTGGCCCAGCAGCTGCACGCCATCGAAAAGGCCGTCGCCGCCGCCAAGAAGACCCTGATCCACGATCACATCGACCATTGTCTGGCTCACGCCGCCGTGGACGAGCCGCGCGACGCGGCCGCGGCGATGAACGAGCTCAAAACCATCACCAAATACCTCTGAGGCGCCGATGACTTCCCTTGCCGATCTTCTCGCTCAAGGCGCGGGGCACGCCTGGCTGTTCATTCCCTCGGCTCTGCTGTTGGGGGCGCTTCACGGCCTCGAGCCGGGCCACTCCAAGACGATGATGGCCGCCTTCATCGTCGCTGTACGGGGCACGGTGTGGCAGGCGATCCTGCTGGGCCTGTCGGCGACCGCCTCCCATACCCTGATCGTCTGGGTGATCGGTCTGGCGGGCCTCTATTTCGGGCGCAATCTGGATCTCGACACCGCCGAGCCCTGGTTCCAGCTGGCCTCGGCGGCGATCATTATCGCCGTGGCCCTATGGATGGTCTGGCGCACCTGGCGCGAAGGCCAGACGCAGGCCAACGAACATGACCATGACGACCACGACGATCACGGCGATGAGGACGAGGTCCGGCGGATCGACACCGGCCATGGTCTGGTCGCCCTGGCAATCTTCGAGGATGGCGCGCCACCCCGCTTCAGGGTCACCACCGAGCGCGGCCACGCACCGCGCGCCAGCGAACTGACCGTCACCACCACGCGCCCGGACGGCGCGGTGCAAACCTTCGCCTTCGTCGACAAGGGCGCCTTCCTGGAATCGTCCGATGCGATCCCCGAGCCGCATGCCTTCGAGGCGCGACTGTCGATCGCCCACGGCTCGCATGGCCACGACTTCGATGTCGTCTTCGCCGAACATGACCACGGGCACGGGCACGACCATGGCCATGATCACGGCGGCCTGGACGTTTCGGACCCCGGTTACCAGGACGCCCACGAGCGTGCTCACGCCAACGACATCAAGAAGCGCTTCGCCGGCCGCGACGTGACCACGGGCCAGATCATTCTGTTCGGCCTCACCGGCGGCCTGATCCCCTGCCCGGCCGCGATCACGGTGCTGCTGCTGTGCCTGCAGCTCAAGCAGGTCGCTCTGGGGGCCACGCTGGTGCTGTGTTTCTCGATTGGCTTGGCCGTCACCATGGTCACCGTTGGGGTCGTGGCCGCCATCGGGGTGCGTCACGCCGAGAAGCGTTTCGCCGGATCGTTCGCGACCTTCGCCCGCCGGGCGCCCTACGCGTCAGGCGCGCTGATCACCATCGTCGGCCTGATCCTCGCCACTCAGGCGGTTCGCGCCATTTTCGCCTGACCCGGTGCCCTGCGGAACGATACGTCGGCCTGTGCTGCACAGGCCGACGCCGGGGCCGCGCACGAAAGTCGCGTGAGCGCGCGGGTAGGCGCCCTCGGCTGCGTAGAATCCAGCGTTAGGTTTAAACCCCTGCCGCCTCTTTGTGGAATGCACCGGGCGCGATCGTCGGCTTGGTCACGGCGTGAGGTCGCTCGAACGATCCAGCGCAGATGACCGCCTAGCGCGTTGAGCAAGCATAGACAGAGTGGAGATTTGCCGTGGTTCGTCGCGTGGCCTTCGAGGATCCCGGTTTCCAGGCCGCTTTCGCCGCGCTGGTCGAGGAGCGTAGACAGACCTCACCGACCGTCGAAGCCAGGGTTTAAGAGATTCTCGGCCAGGTCCGGACCGAAGGCTTGCCGGCGCTGTTGCATCTCGCAGCACCTCGACAGCGCGCGGATCGACGGCGCCGATCTTCGGGTCAGCGCCGAGGGAATCGCCGCCGGCGCGGCTCAGTGCTCCCAGGAAGTCCGCGACGCTCTGGACCTGGCCGCCCGC
>JACMOF010000274.1 GCA_014378155.1 Caulobacter sp.
GAAGTTGCCGACCCCGAGGTCGCCATCTATGTGGACGGCATCTATTCGCCGCGCGCCCAGGGCGCTGCGGTGCTGATGTACGACATGGACGCGGTCGAGGTGCTGCGCGGCCCGCAAGGCACGCTGTTTGGCCGCAACGCCACGGTCGGCGCCATCAGCCTGCGCACGGCCAGGCCGACGACGGACGACTATTACGGCAGCGCCGAACTGGTGGCCGGTTCGTACAACCGCCTAGGCGCCCGCTTCGCGGTCAACATGCCGTTGTCGGACACCTTCGCCATCCGCATCGCCGGCATCACCGAGCGCCACGACGGCTATGCCGACTACCAGCAGCCCCCGGCCGGCAACGGCATCAGCCCCGCCGCCTTCGTCACCACCGGCAAGAAGTACTACGCCCAGGACCAGCGCTCGCTGCGCGTCAGCGCCCTGTGGAAGGCCACCGACAAGCTGACGTGGAGCGTCAATGTCGAGGGCTATCAGGACACCGGCGCGCCGGTAATCGGCCTGATGCAGACCCCGCGCGCCGGCCAGAAGAAGTGGTCGACGCTCAGTGACACCGCCCCCGAGAGCGATCGCTATTCCTACGGCATCCGTAGCCAGCTGGACTATGCGGTCACCGACGGCATCGGCCTGACCTACATCACCGGCTGGCAACGGGTGGGTGGCGGCGCCAACAGCGACGCCGACGCCGGCGCCTTGCCGCCGACCAGCGCCACCACTCCGGGCGGCGCCTTCAACGAGAACCGCACCGTCTGGTCGCGCAACGACGCCTACAGCCACGAAGTCCAGCTGAAGTCGACCGGCGACGATCGGGCCGTCGACTGGATCCTGGGCGGCTATTACAGCCACGAAGACAACTCGATCCGCTTCGACATCGATCAGCGCAACGGCTATCGCGACGGCACCTTCGCCTGGGCCGGCAGCTTCATCCAGGCCGCCCGCACCATCGAGTCCAAGGCCGCCTTCACCCAGGCCGTCTGGCACGCCACCGACCGCATTCGCCTTACCGGCGGCCTTCGCTACACCAAGGACACCAAGCAGGACGTCGGCGGCCGCAACGTGATGTTCGACGGCTGCCCCGACCCGGCCGGCAGCTTCTCGTGCACCTACGGGACCTATGGCCACGGCATCTTCGCCGTCGGCCGCAGCCTGACCGCCGCCCAGCTACTGACGCTGCTGCCGGGCTACGCGATCTCGCCCAACGATGTGAAGGGCAGCTGGAGCAAGCTGACCTGGCTGGCCCGCGCCGACGCCGATCTGACCGACGACGTGCTGGTCTATGCCTCGGTCGGCACCGGCTTCAAGTCGGGCAACATCCAGGACGGCGGCAAGCTGACCAACCCGGAAACCCTGACCAACTACGAAGTGGGTTCGAAGATCCGCTTCCTGGACGGCCGAGCCACGCTGAATCTCGCAGCCTACTACGCGGACTTCAAAGGCTATCAGGTCAACCAGGCGGTCACGACCCGCAACCCGGACGGCTCAGTGAAGTCCTCGCAACTGGTGACCCAAAACGCCAAGGGCGCGACGGCGTACGGCTTCGAAGCCGAACTAACCGCCAACCTGACCGCCGTCGACCGCCTGCAGTTTTCCGCCTCGCTCCAAAAGACCGAGATGGACGACCTGCAGAGCATCGACGCCCGCCTCTATGCCAACAACGACCCCACCAAGCTGGTCAATGTGAAGGGCAACGAACTTGCCCACGCGCCGCGCTTCTCGGGCACGGTCTCGTACGAGCATGTGTTCGAGCTGAGCAACGGCGGGCGGATCACCCCGCGCCTGAGCACCCACATCGAAAGCAAGAGCTGGCTGTCCTACTTCAATCAGGGCGCCGCCGACCAGCAGAAGGGCTATACGCGCTCCGACCTGGTGGTGCGCTACGAGCCGCCGGAAGATCCGTGGTCGCTCGAAGGCTTTGTCCAGAACATTGAGGACAAGAACATCAAGTCCGGGGCCGGCGCCTTCGGGGGGCCGTCCACCCCGGTATGGCTGTCGGTTTATCAACCCCCGCGCACCTGGGGCTTCCGCGTCCGCGCGAAGTTCTAGAGCATTTTTCGAGCGAAGTGGTTCCGGTTCGCGTGAAGAAAAATGCGCCAAAACAGAAGATTAGAGCCCCCGGCCTGACGCAGTCAGGTCGTGAAATGCTCTAGGCTCGCATGGGACCGGCCCGCCGCCTCCGGCGGTGGGCCGGTCCATCGAAGTTTCTTGAGCGTTCCACCTCCCAGACTGACGCTCTCCCGGGTGGCGGCTATTCCCCTGACGCCGCCCGGGCTTTTCTTTGTTTTCCCGACTCGGGGTCCAGTCCCTCCCTGAGCAATCTTTGAGGGATCATCCGCTCATGGCAGGCAACCGCATCGTCATCGTCGGCGGCGGCACGGCGGGCTGGCTGACGGCCGCCTTCCTGGCCAAGGCGCTGGGCGCGAACCGTCCAGGCGGCGCCAGCATCACCCTGGTCGAGTCGCCGGACATCGGCATCATCGGCGTGGGCGAGGGCACGTTTCCCACCATCCGCGCGACGCTCGCCACGCTGGGGGTCAGCGAGGCGCAGTTCCTGCGAGAGAGCTCGGCCACCTTCAAGCAGGGGGTACTGTTCCGCGACTGGGAACGGCGTTCATCGGACGGCAAGGCTTCCGAATACTTTCACCCGTTCAACGTGCCGGTCCAACCGGGCGGGCGTGATCTGTCGCCCTACTGGCTGCTGGACCGCCGGGCGGGATCGACCGTCCCCTTCGCTGAGGCGGTGACCAATCAGAGCCAGGTCGTCGCCCATGGCCTGGGCCCCAAGCGGCTGGAGGACCCCGACTTCCAGGGGCCGATGAACTATGCCTACCATTTCGACGCCGCCCGCTTCGCCGACTTCCTGCGCGGCGTGGCCAAGGACCTGGGCGTCGTCCACCTGACCGGCAAGGTCGAGACGGTGCAACGCGACGGCGAGACCGGCGACATCGCCTCGGTCACGGCCGGCGAACTGGGCGTCATCGAGGGCGACCTGTTCATCGACTGTTCGGGCTTCCGCGCCCTGCTGATCGGCGAGGCCCTGGGCGTGCCGTTCAAGCGCTGCGACGATGTGCTGTTTAACGATCGCGCCCTGGCCGTGCAGGTCCCCTACGCCACGCCGGACGCGCCGATCGCGCCCTACACCCTGGCCACCGCTCACGAGGCGGGTTGGACCTGGGACATCGGCCTGGAGAACCGCCGGGGCGTCGGCTACGTGTTCTCCAGCCGGCACAGCGACGAGGCGCGGGCCGAAGAGGTGCTGCGGGCCTATGTCGGCAAAGAGGCCGACCCTCTGCCGGTGCGGTTGCTGAAGTTCCAGACCGGCTATCGCGAGACCCAGTGGGTCGGCAACTGCGTGGCCGTGGGCCTATCGGCGGGCTTCTTCGAGCCGCTGGAATCCACCGGCATCATGCTGATCGAGGCCGCCGCGATGATGATCGCCGACACCTTCCCGCTGAAGGGCAGGGCGGCGATGGAAGGCGCGGCGCGCAACTTCAGCAGCGCCATGAGTGGCCGCTTCGAGCGGATCGTCGCCTTCCTCAAGCTGCACTACTGTCTGTCCAAGCGCGAAGAGCCCTATTGGCGCGACAACGCCGACCCGGCCTCGTGGCCTCAAGGTCTGCGCGACATGCTGGCCCAGTGGGCGCACCGGCCCGTCTCGCGCTTCGACTTCGTTGTCGATCTGGAGACCTTCCTGCCGGCCAGCTACCAGTTCATCCTCTACGGCATGAACGCCGCGACCGATTTCTCGCCGGTCGACGGGCGGTATCCGGATGGCGTGCTGGCGCGGCAGACCTTCGAAAAGGTGGCGGCGGCCTCGACCGAGGCGCTGAAGCACCTGCCGGTCCATCGCAAGCTGGTCGAGGCTTACTACGCGCGATGACTGGTCCGGCTGGGGACAGGCGTATGCGCCTGTCCCCATGCGCTATACCCGCTCGATGATGATCGCCGGGGCCATGCCGCCCGCCGCGCACATCGTCACCAGGCCGCGCTTCAGGCCCCGCCGCTCCAACTCGTCCAGCATCGTGCCGATCAGGATCGACCCGGTCGCGCCGATCGGATGGCCCAGCGCCATCGCCCCGCCATTGACATTGACCTTGTCGCGGTCGAGCCGCAGGTCGCGGATAAACTTCTCGGCCACCACGGCGAAGGCCTCGTTGATCTCCCACAGGTCGATGTCGTCAACCGTCAGTCCGGCCTTGGCCAGCACCTTGCGGGCGGCGGGAACCGGGGCGTTGAGCATCAGGGTCGGGCTGTCGCCGATATTGGCCATGGCGATCACGCGGCCGCGCGGCTTCAAGCCGTGGGCGGCGGCATAGGACGGCGAGGCCAGCAGCACCGCCGCCGCGCCATCGACCACACCCGAGGAATTGCCGGCGTGGTGCACATGGTTGATCTTGAGGTCCGGATAGACTTGGTGGATCAGCCCGCCCAGGGTGGTCCCCGCCTCGTCGATCGGCACGCCGGCCATCATCTGGAACGAGGCCTTCAGCGATGACAGGCCCTCGATCGTGGTCTCGGGGCGAGGGAACTCCTCGCGGTCCAGGGCCACCGAGCCGTCGTCGCGATAGACCGGCACCAGCGACTTGTCGAAATGGCCGTGGCGGATCGCGTGGTCGGCGCGCTGCTGGCTCAGCAGGGCCAACTCGTCCAGCGCCCGGCGGTCGATGCCTTCCAGGGTGGCGATGGCGTCGGCGCAGACCCCCTGGTGGGTCTGGGGATGGCGGGCCCGCAGGCGCAGATTGCCGGAGTCCAGCAGGCCCACCGAGGTCCGATCCGCAGTGGCGGCGGTGTAGGACATCATTTCCGTGCCGCCGGCGATCACCAGGTCTTCCATGCCCGACATGATCGAGGCCGCGGCCAGGTTCACCGTGGTGATGCCCGAGCCGCAGAACCGGTCCAGGGTCATGCCGCTGGCCCGCACGTCGTAGCCGGCGTCCAGAGCGGCCATCCGGCCCATGTCGCCGCCCTGCTTGCCGCGCTGGGTGCTCGTGCCCCAGATGATGTCATCGACCTCAGCGGTGTTCAGCGCGTTCCGCTCGGCCAGGGCCTTCAGCACAGTGGCGGCCAGGTGCTGGGGATGGTGGTCGGCCAACGCTCCCTTGCCAACCTTGCCGATGCCGCGCGGCGTGCGGCAGGCGTCGATGATCAGGGCCTCGGGCATAGCGGCGTTCCTCCCAGAACGGTTGCCTAAAACGGCATTGAACCGACCTGAGCGCCGGCGCCCTTGGGTCAGTCTAGCGGTTTTCGCTCGGCGGAGGCGCGGCCGGGGCGACCGGAACGGGCGCGATCGGAGGCGAGGGGTCGGCCGGCGCGGCGGGGCTGGCAGGATCGGCGGGCGCGGGCTCGCCAGGGACGGCCGGGTCGAGCGTAACCTCGGGCGCGATCTCCAGGGTCGGGTCCTCGGGATTGAGTGGCACCAGGCTTTCGTCGATCACCGGCGCCGCGCGAACGCCGCGCCCCACGGCGTAGCTGGCGAGTTCCTTCCAGATCTTGGCCGGCATGCCGCCGCCGACCACGCCGTTCATCGGGCTGTTGTCGTCATTGCCGACCCAAACGCCGATCACCAGGTCGCCGACATAGCCGACGAACAGGGCGTCGCGATAGCTCTGGCTGGTGCCGGTCTTGCCGAACGCGCCGGGGATCGCCGCCTCGATGCCGGTGCCGCGCTGGGTGGCCGAGCGCAGCAGGTCACGCATACCAACCAGCTCGGCCTTGGTCAGGGGATGAACCTTGGCCGGCTTGCGCCAGTCGGCCAGACCGTGCGGAACCACCGGCGTCTCGCCGGCCGCGATGGCCGCATAGGCCGCCGTCAGCCGCACCAGGCTCATCGGGCCGGTGCCCAAGGCCAGGGTCAGGTCGTCGGGGATCGGGTCGGTGACGCCGAGGTCGCGGGCGGTGCGGACGATGCTGTCTCGACCAACCTGCTTGGCCAGACGCACTGCGGCGACGTTGGAAGACGCGGCGAAGGCGGTGATCAGCGGCACCTCGCGGCCGGCGTACTTGCTCTCGTGGTTCTTGGGCGTCCAGCCGCTGACGGTGACAGGCGCGTCGAGGATCGGGCTGGTCGGGGTCATGCCCTGGCGCAGGGCGGTCAGGTAGACGAACAGCTTGAAGGCCGAGCCGGGCGGACGATCGCCGTCGGCGCGGTTGAACTGGCTGGCCTTGTAGTCGCGGCCGCCGACCATGGCGACCACCCGGCCGTCGGTGCGCATGGCGACGATCGCCCCTTGGCTGACGTTCAGCCCCTTGCCGTCGCGGTCCAGCGCGGAGCGAAGCACCTTCTCGGCCTTGGCCTGCAGGTCGCGGTCCAGGGTGGTGCGCACCACGGTCTCGCCATAGGTGTTTTCGAACACCGCCTTGGCCTGGGGGAACACCCAGTCGGCGAAGTAGGAGCCCGTAGGCAGTTTGGGGCGGCCGCCGTCCACATGGATGTCGCGGACGGCCTGGGCGGCCTGGGCGGGGGTGATGGTCCCGGTGTCGACCATGGCGACCAGCACCACGCGCATCCGGGCCTTGGCGCCGTCGAAATTCTCGGTCGGGGCCAGGCGCGAGGGGGCCTTGACCATGCCGGCCAGCATCGCCGCCTCGCCGACCGACAGGGTCTCGGGTGTCTTGTCGAAATAGTGCCGGGCCGCGGCGCGCAGGCCAAAGGCGCCGTCGCCGAAATAGATCGACGACAGGTAGCGCGACAGGATCTCATTCTTAGATAACCGGGCTTCCAGATAGAGCGCGATCAGCACCTCCTGGGCCTTGCGGCGCAGGCTGCGCTGGTTGGACAGGAAGGCGTTCTTGGCCAGCTGCTGGGTGATGGTCGAGCCGCCTTCGGACACGCCGCCCGCCTTGGCGTTGGAGCGCATGGCGCGGGCGATGCCCTTGGGATCGACGCCTATGTGCTTGTAGAAGCGCCGGTCCTCGATCGAGACAAAGGCCCCGGGCACATAGGCCGGCAGATTGGCGACCACCACGGGGGCTTCCTTGTAGGACCCGCGCCGGGCGATGGCCGTGCCGTCGGTGGCCTCCAGGATCAGGGTCGGGTTGGCCAGCGGCTCGAGGGCGCGGCCCAGGGGCAGGGACCACAGCAGCGAGGCGATCACCGAGATCACCAGCAGCACGACGGCGCCAGCTCCGACCTGCCAGGCGCGGCGCCGCCACAGCGCCGGCTTGCGGGGGACTGGCGCCGGGGCGGTATCGGAAGTGACGGAGGCTTGCGGCGCTTCGGCGGTTTCCGGGTCAGCGGGCGCCGGCTCAGGTTCAACAACCGCCGGCGCGAGTTGGACGGTGTCCAGCGTCTCCGGTTCGACCGCGGAGATGGGCGCGGCGACGGGCCTTGGCTTGCGGAGGCGCCTGGGCTTGGCGGGGGCGGCCTTGATGGTCTCCGGAGCCGGCTCGGCTGCGGTCACCGGCGCGGGCGCGGCCGTGGGTTTGCGCACGCGTTTCGGCTTCGGCGTGGCGCCCTCGGGCGAGACGGCTCGCGGGGCGATCTTGGGCTCGTCGGAAGGATCGGACATGCGATTCGCAGGCTGGCGGGCCAGGGGCCCGCGTGAGGATGCTGGTCCTTAGCACAGGCGCGGGCGGAGCCAACGCCGCGCGGAACGTCTCGCGTTCTGTTTGAGGCAAACGTGCCGTCGCCTGGCGGTATCCCTTGTCGCGCGCGCCGGTCGATCCCAGATCTGGACTCCTAAAGGAGATCGAGTTGAGCTCACCATTCCAAGGTTACGAGGTCGAGGCCCGGCTGCGTCCCACCGCCGACGGCCATGCGTTCGACCTGGATAGCGCGCTGTCCGCCGTCGTGGCGCTGGAGGCGCGCGTGCCGGCCGACGCCTTCACCGCCGGCATTCTGGGCACGGAGCGCCTGGGCAATGGCGTGGTGGTGGGACCCAGCGGCCTGGTGCTGACCATGGCCTATCTGATCACCGAGGCCGAGACTGTCACCCTTACGCTCAACGACGGCCGGCGCGTCGCGGCCCACGTCCTGGGTCTCGACAACCAGACGGGACTGGGCCTCGTCCAGGCGCTGGAGCCGCTCGACCTGCCGGTGCTGCCGCTCGGCTCGTCGCAGGGGCTGAAGGCCGGCAGCGCCGTCGTGGTGGCCGGGGCCGGCGGACGCGCCCATGCCGCAGCGGGACGCGTGCTCGCCCGCATGCCGTTCGCGGGCTATTGGGAATATCTGCTCGACGACGCCATCATGACCGAGCCGGCCCACCCGCACTGGAGTGGCGCGGCCCTGATCGACGCCGCCGGAAAGCTGGTGGGGCTCGGCTCGTTGAGCCTGGAAGGCCGCACGTCCAGCGGCGCGCCCCGGCCCATGAACATGTTCGTGCCGGCCGAGTTGCTGCCGCCCATCCTCGACGATCTGGCGCGGGGCAAGCCGGGCCATCCGCCGCGTCCGTGGCTGGGTGTGCTGGCCCAGGAGTCTGGCGCGCATGTCGTGCTGGTGGGCGTCGTTCCCGGCGGTCCGGCCTCGCGCGCCGAGCTGCGGGCGGGCGATCTCATTCTGGCGGTGGCGGGCGAGCCGGTCGACGACCTGGCCGAATTCTACACGCAGCTCTGGGCGCAAGGCCCGCCGGGCGCGGTGATCCCTCTGCGCATCCTGCGCGAGCAGGACGTCTTCGAGGTCGAGATCCGCTCGGCCGATCGCAGCGCCCTGCTGAAGAAGCGCCGGTTCAACTAGCGGCTGGCGATGTGTTGAGGATCTGTGGGGATCTGGTGTGGTCGGGGTCCAGACCTGAGAGGTCTGGACCCCGATGGTGCCACGACTGGGACTCGAACCCAGGACCTCAGCCTTACCAAGGATGCGCTCTACCACTGAGCTACCGCGGCGAAGAGGAGCGGCGTATAGCGAACCAAACGCGGTTGGCAAAGCCAAAATCGTGTTGACCAATCGTCGCGGCGCTTTCACCTGTGGAAACATGAGCCACAACCCCAAGCCTCACACCAAGCCCATTGGGGAAAAGGCGGCGCGCGAGGCGCGGCTGGCTCAGGCGCTACGGACCAATCTTCGCCGCAGGAAGGTCGCCCCCGCGCCGGCCGCCAAGCCGGAACCAGCTCTTGAACAGACCGGCGAGCCGTCCGACTGAGGGGGAACGGTGAGGAATCGGCGCCGCCCCTTGCGCGGGGCTTTGCAACCGCTAGAACCGCTTCTTCACAGATGACCGCGCGGCGCTCCCCCTCGAATAGCCGCGCGACGAGGGACTTTCATTGGATCGTATCGCCATCATCGGCGGCGCGCAGCTGAACGGGATCATCCCGGTCAGCGGCGCCAAGAACTCGGCCATCAAGCTGATGGCGGCCAGCCTGCTCACGTCCGAGCCGCTGCGCCTGACCAACATGCCGCGCCTGGCCGACACCAGGTTCCTGGGCAAGCTGCTGACCCGCCTGGGCGCCCAGGTCGAAGAGCGCGAAGGGCCCGATGGTTCGGAGACGGTGCTGCACGCGCCCGAGATCACCAGCGGTTTCGCGCCCTATGAGCTGGTCCGCCAGATGCGCGCCTCGTTCAATGTGCTGGGCCCGCTGATCGCCCGCACCGGCCAGGCCAAGGTCAGCCTGCCCGGCGGTTGCACCATCGGCGCGCGTCCCGTCGACCTGCACCTGCAGGCGCTTGAGGCCCTGGGCGCCAAGATCGACCTGCATGAAGGCTATGTCTATGCCCAGGCCCCGCGCGGCCTGAAGGGCGCCGAGATCACCTTCCCGTTCGTCTCGGTGGGCGCCACCGAGCACGCCATGCTGGCCGCCGTGCTGGCCGACGGCGTCACCACCATCAGGAACGCCGCCTGCGAGCCCGAACTGCTGGACCTGCAAATCTGCCTCAACGCCATGGGCGCCAAGGTGGAGGGCGGGGGGACCCCGACCATCACCATCACCGGGGTCGCCAAGCTGCACGGCGCGACCCACTCGGTGATCCCCGATCGCATCGAGATGGGCACCTATGCCGTGGCGGCGGCCATGGCCGGCGGCGAGGTTCAGCTGACTCGCGCTCGCCCCGAACTGATCGACAGCCTGCTGGTCAAGCTGGAAGAGGCCGGCTGCGGCGTCGTTCGCACCGAGGACGGGGTGATCATCAAGCGCAACGGCCACCGCCTGGAAGCCGTCGACCTGGAAACCCAGCCCTATCCGGGCTTCGCCACCGACCTGCAGGCCCAGTTCATGGCCCTGATGACCACGGCCAAGGGCGAGAGCCGGATCCGCGAGACCATCTTCGAGAACCGCTTCATGCACGCCCCCGAACTGATGCGCCTGGGGGCCGACATCTCGGTGGCCGGGGGCGAGGCCCGGGTGCGCGGCGTGGCCCAGCTGGAAGGCGCCGAGGTCATGGCCACCGACCTGCGCGCCTCGGTCAGCCTGGTGATCGCCGGCCTGGTGGCGCGCGGCGAGACCACGGTCAGCCGCATCTATCACCTGGACCGCGGCTTCGAGCGGCTGGAAGAAAAGTTGGGCGCCTGCGGGGCTCAGGTGCGCCGCATCACGGGCGATGCCGAGGGCGATGACCATGAGTGACGCCGCTACGCCGTTGCGCCTGCTGGCCCAGGACGCCGACGACCTGGCGGTGATCTCCGCCGCCCTGCAGGACGCCATCGCCAAGATCGGCGACATCCGCTGGGACGCTTCGGCGCGGACGCTGACCCTGGCCTGCAACCGCTTTCGCTGGGAATCGAGCGCCAAGAAGGGTGAGCGCGTGCGTTCCGCCCTCCAGCTTGGCGACGTCACTGGCGTCCAGGCCCGCAAGCTGCGCCGCGACGCCAAGCAGGCGGTGGTCGAACTGCTGTCCATCGCCTTCGAGGCGGGTGAAGCGCCGGGTGGCACCGTGCTGCTGACCTTCGCCGGCGGCGGCGACCTGCGCGTCACCGTCGATTGCCTGGACGTGGTGTTGGCGGATGTGTCCGAGCCTTGGGCGACGTCTCGGAAGCCGGGGCACGCGGACTGAGGTCAGCCTCCCTCGGCTGTCATCCCGGACGAGCGCGAAGCGCGAAGATCCGGGACCGACGCGTGAACGTGGGCGCTTCCGGCGGTCCCGGGTCTTCGCTTCGCTACGCCCGGGATGACAAGATTGAGTTACATTGCGCGGTTTCGCTAAGCCGCCGCCAGCGGCTTGATCGCCTTCAGCTCGTCGCGCGTCTCGATCGCGGCCTTGGACAGGTCATGGGCGTTCTGGAGGTTGATCCAGAACTGGGCGGACGTGCCGAACACCTTGCCCAGGCGCAGCGCCGTATCGGCGGTGACGGGCTGCTTCTCGTGGATCAGCCGCTCGATCCGGGTGCGGTCCTTCAGGCCCATGGCGCGAGCCAAGGCGCCGGCCGTCAGTTTGAAAGCCGGCAGATAGTCTTCGCGGAGATGCTCACCCGGATGGGGCGCCGGGCTGACGAAGTCCTCGAAATCAAGTGTGCGCATGGCGGCTTTGGCCAATCTGACGAAGGTTTGCTCACCAAGATAGCCGACAGGTCAGGTCCAGTCTCCCGTGCCTCCCAAGCGAACTTCCCCTAGAGAGTGGGAACATGCCATGGATCAGCGCTTGTTTCGACGGAGACCGACTTGACCGAAGAGACCTCCCGCAAGCGTATCCAGCTGCGTTGGCTGACCCTGGCCGAGATCGTCGGCGTGGGGGCCTTGGTGATCGCCGGCCTGGGCTTCTGGGACTCGCACCGCGAACGCGAACGCGATGAGCGCGACCGGGTCGCCGCCGTCAGCGAGCGGCGGGCCGAGGCCAAGGCCCAGGCTCGGAAGCTGACCTTCGTGATGACCGGCGCGGTGGCCGACAAGGGCGAGACGGTGCGTCTGAACTCGGTCAATTCCGAGCAGGTGATCCAGACCCAGACGATCTGGTTTCCCGCCGAGCTGCGCAGCGATAGCGTCGAGACCACCGGCAATCCGCGCCTGGAGGCCGGCTGGATCGAGAACGGCCTGCGCAAGCATGCCGGCAAGGCCAGGACCGGTCGCGTTCCGGTCGGCGTGCTGACGGTGTTCATCGAGGATGGCCAGACCAAGACCGACCGCGCCGTCTATCAACTGGGCTACAGCCTGCACGACCGCACCCTGCGCGCCGACAAGGTGGAGCTGGAAGGGCTCTCGCTGGCTCGGCGCAACGTCTCTGGAGATCTGCAAGCGGCCGCTGGCAGTCTCTGGTCAGCGCGCTAACCTCGTAATTGGCGCCGCGCCCCGCATGGCGCCCGGCCAGGCGCGTGCTTAAATCGCGTCAGGGAGCGGCCCGCGATGCGCGAGCGCCGCCATCAAGGAAGCCGACATGGTCATCTTCAGCGTGCTCTATCCGGCGACGCCCGGCGCCAGCTTCGACCAGGCCTATTATGACGCCACCCACATCCCACTGGTGAAGGACGCCTTCGGATCCTCCGGTCTGAAGGACGTTCAGGTGTTCGTCGGCGTCTCGGCGCCCGACGGTGGTCCCGCGCCCTTCGTGGCCATGGCGCACCTTGCCTTCGAGGACGCCGCCGCGATGCAGGCCTCGCTGGCCGGTCCGCGCGGCGGCGAGGTCATGGCCGACGTCGCCAACTTCACCACGATCGCGCCGATCGCCCAGGTCAGCACACGGGATTGAGATGGCCCGGCGCGATCATGGTGAACGCAGCCTTAACCATGATCGCGCCCTTTGACCTTGGGTTCAGGAGCGCCGTGCTTCGTGATTGCGCGGCGATCGGTTCGAGGGCGTCATGGTCAGCAGCATCACCACCGGCTACGCGACCAATCCCTACGCTGCGGCGGCTGCCGGGACGACAGCCACTAAGGCAACCGCCGCCGATACCGCCAGCACATCCGCAGCCAAGACCAGCGGCTCCAGCGTCAATGTCACCCTGTCGGCGGAAGCCCAGGCCGCCTTGGCCGCCCAAACCGACAGCCGCACCATCGACACCGTGGTTGCCTCGGCCCGCACGGCGCTCGACAAGCTGCTGTCCGACGCCAAGGCGACCAGCGCCCTGAAGGACGGCAAGGCGACGATCAGCCTGGCGGGCCTGGACCGCCGCAGCCTCTACGCCATCGCCAGCAACAAGGGCGGTAAGTTCCCGATCGAGGAGCAGGTGGTGGCGACCCTGCAGATGAAGGCCACGCGGGACGCGTCGCTGTCGGCCCCGGCCTCGGCCATGCGGGTGACCGGAGACCATGCCGGGCTCTACA
>JACMOF010000275.1 GCA_014378155.1 Caulobacter sp.
CCACACCAAGGCCTCGGGCGCGCCGGTCGACTTCATCACCACCCACACCTACGGCGTCGACGGCGGGTTCCTGGACGAGAAGGGCGAGAGCGACACCAAGCTATCGCCGTCGCCCGACGCCATCGTCGGCGATGTGCGGCGAGTGCGCCAGGAGATCGAGGCCTCGTCCAGGCCCGGCATGCCGCTCTATTTCACCGAATGGAGCACCAGCTACACGCCGCGCGATCCGGTCCACGATTCCTATGTCAGCGCGCCCTATATCCTCAGCAAGCTGAAGGCCAGCGAGGGCCTGCTGCAGGGCATGAGCTATTGGACCTATAGCGACCTGTTCGAAGAGCCGGGGCCGCCCACCGCGCCGTTCCAGGGCGGCTTTGGCCTGATGAACCCGCAGGGCATCCGCAAGCCGGCCTGGTTCGCTTACAAGTATCTGAACCAGTTGGGCGACAAGGCGATAAAGGTCGCAGACGCCGAGAGTTATGTCACGGGCGACAAGGGCGGCGTCCAGGCCCTGGTCTGGGCCTTCCGTCAGCCGGTGCAGGAAAAGAGCAACCGGCCCTACTACACCAAGGTGCAGCCCACTCATGACATTGAGCCGGTCAGCCTTGACCTCAAGGGCTTGAAGCCGGGCCGCTATGACGTCCAGATCTTCCGCACCGGCTTCAAGGCCAACGACGCCTACACGGCCTATCTGGAGCTGGGCTCGCCTGAGACCTTGAGCGACCAGCAGGTGCGAGACCTTCAGACGCTGACGGTGGACAAGCCCGAGACCCGAGCGCTGACCGTCGGCAAGTCGGGCGCGGCGAGGGTGGCGGTGACCATGCGGGCCAATGACGTGGTGCTGGTGAAGGTGGCGCCACGCTAACCGCGCCTTCAGCCCCCCGCCGCCTGCTCCACCGCCAGGCCCAGGTCCAGCGCCCGGGCCGCTTCCTCGCCGGTGACCACCGGACGCGGCGCCTCCCCGCGCACCGCCTTCAGGAACCCCGCCACGCTCTGGCCCAGGGGGTCCTTGCCGGCCGGGGTCTCGGTGAAGTCCTCGATCAGCGGGAACGGCGTGGTGTTGCGGAAGGTGCGGGCCAGAAAGTCGATCTCGACCTCGCCGGAGGGGTAGACGACCTTCATAGTCCGCTCGCGGGCCTCGGCGACGCGCGAGCTGTCGAACACGGCGGTGAAGCCGTTGTCGAAGGTGGCCTCGGCCTTGACCCAGTCCAGTGAGGTCGAGCGGGTGATGGCCCCCTCGCCCTCAACCGCGATCGGCTCGCCTTCGCAGATCGCCAGGGCCAGGTCGATGTCGTGGATCATCAGGTCGAGCACCACCGAGACGTCGAGATTGCGGTCCGAAGGCGTGCCACGACGCACGGCTTCCAGGCGCAGCGGCTGCTCGGGAATGTCCAGCAGGCCCATGGCCTGGAACACAACCCGTTCCTGATGACCGCAGGCCAGCGGCAGCTGTCGCTTGGCGGCCTCGGCGACCAGAGCGTCGGCGTCCTGCGGCGTCACGGCCAGGGGCTTTTCGGAATAGACCGGCTTTCCCGCCTTCAGCGCCGCCAGCACGGCCGGGGCATGGTGCACGGCCGGGGTCGCGACGGTGACCACATCAACCGTCGCCAGGAAGGCGGCCATGTCATCGAAGGCTTCCGCGCCCAGGGGCTCGGCCAGGGCCTGAGCCCGCGCGAGGTCGATGTCGAACACCGCCTTGAGTTCGACCCCGTCGAGCTCGACGTACTTCTTGGCGTGGTAGCCGCCGAACACGCCCGCGCCGACAACGCCAGCCTTGAGGATATCTTGGGTCATGGGTTTGCTGTCTAGACCGTTCGCTTTGTCGCGGGAAGGACTGGAGGCGCGGACCAGACCGGGTTAAACGTTCGTTTAAGCAACGCACCTCGATCACGAGGTCTGGAGGAACGACCATGGTCACGTCGCGCGAAATCCGTCTGAAGAGCCGCCCGGTGGGTGTCCCAGTCACCACCGACTTCGAACTGGCCACGGTCGAGGTCGGCGCGCCGGGCGATGGCGAAATCCAGGTGAAGAACCTGTGGATGTCGGTTGATCCCTACATGCGCGGCCGGATGACCGACCGCAAAAGCTATGTGCCGCCATTCGAGCTGGGCGAGGCCCTGCAGGGCGGGGCGATCGGCGAGGTCACGGCCTCCAATGATTCGGACTTCAAGGTGGGCGACATCGTCAGCACCATGTTTGGCTGGCGCGAGGTGTTCAACGTCTCGCCCAAGGCGCTAGCGGCCGGCGGCATGGGCGCGGTGACCAAGATCGACACCCATGGCCTGCCGCCCCAGACCTTCCTGGGCGTGGCCGGAATGCCGGGCCTGACCGCCTATGCCGGGCTCTTGCGCATCGCGGCCCTCAAGGATGGTGACATCGTCTTCGTCTCGGCCGCCGCCGGGGCGGTGGGGCAGGTCGTCTGCCAGATCGCCAAGCTGAAGGGCCACACGGTGATCGGGTCAGCTGGCGGGCCCGAGAAGGTGGCGTTCCTCAAGAGCATCGGCGTCGACGAGGTCATCGATTACAAGGCCACGCCCGACGTAGTGGCCGAACTGGCGCGGGTCGCGCCCAAGGGCATTGACGTCTATTTCGAGAATGTCGGCGGCGTTCACCTTGAGGCGGCCATCAACTCGGCGCGGCCGTTCGCCCGCTTCGCCCTCTGCGGGATGATCTCGCAATATAACGAGACCGGCGCCCTGACCGGCCCAAGCAACATCATCCAGGCGGTCGGCAAGAGCCTTAGGCTGGAAGGTTTCATCGTCTCCAACCACTACGACCTCGCGCCGCAATTCATCGCCGACATCGCCGGCTGGATCGGCTCGGGTCAGTTGAAGTGGAACGAGACGATCGAAGAGGGCGTAGAGCGCGCGCCCGACGCGTTCATCAAGCTCTTCAAGGGCGAGAACCTGGGGAAGATGCTGGTCAAGCTGGGCTAGCGGCCTGCTCCGTTTTGGGGACAGGCGCATGCGCCTGTCCCCACTACACCTACCGTCCCCTGAGCTCCGTCAGGGCGTAACCGTCGCCCACCTTGCGGAACTTGAAGCCCACCCGCGCGCCAGGCGTCATTGGCGCCTCGGCCAAAATGTCCGCATACCCTGTGAACGACGCGCGCCCGGCGGAGAGCTTAACCGCGCTCGCGCCGTCGTGATCGAGCGTGAGAGTCTGGCCTTCGATCGCCGCGATCACACCCGTTGAGTCGTACTCCGGGCCGTTTGGGACAGCCGCTTTCGGCGCCGCTGCGACCTTTTCGGGCGCCTTTGGCGGTGCCCCCGGGCCGCAGGCGATGAGCAAACCGCTGAGAAAAACGATCTTCAAGGCATTGATTTTTATCATATAGTCTCGTGACAAGTTACTGGCGACAGCCTGTTGGACGATCGCGCTTTGATGTTTTTTGCCGCAAGTGCGAAAAGCGCGGCGATTGTGGTAGCGAATTCGTGATCGAAGTTTTACTCTAGGGAGACTGGTGGCTCTCCACGCCGGTTGTCGATGAACGCAAAGTAGCAGCAGAACGCGCCCAATTCCTAGCGGAGGCGGTGCGTCCGGTGAAGCCGACCTCGCGCCCATCGCCACGCTTCTTCGGAGAGGCCCGGCTTATCTCCGGACAGCCCGAGACGACAGACCATGAGCGAACGCGGCGCCTTCTTCGATCTGACTTCGTCGCGCAGCGTCGCCTACGCAACGGTGATGTCCGCCAGCGAGCGGGTCGAGATTCCCACCGACGCGCCCCTGGCAATGCCGGTGCAACCGCTTGCCTTCTGGCAGGGCGGCGCCAAGCCTTCCAACACGGCCAAGAGCGACCTTCACCTACGCCGCTGGGGCGTGTTCATCGGCACCGCCGTGATGGGCTTCGCCGGCTGGAAGGCCACGTTCGACACCATCGCCCTGGGCGGCGTGACGCACCTGGAAGCCGTCTGCATCACCCTGTTGGCCCCGCTGTTCCTGGCTCTGGCCCTGTGGTTCTGCACGGCCGTTGTTGGCTTTGTGGTGCTGCTGGGCAAGCCCAAGGATCCGCTGGGCATCGACGACAGCGCATCCTCGCCCATGCCCAGGCCCAAGGCTCGCACCGCCATCCTGATGCCGGTGCACAACGAGGACGCCGCCGAGGTGTTCGCCCGCCTGCGCGCCATGGACGCCTCGCTGGCCGAGACCGGCAATAGCCGCGCCTTCGACATCTTCATCCTCAGCGACACCCGCGACGCGGCCGTGGCCTTGGCCGAACAGGCCTGCTTCGCCCGCTTCCGCCGCGAGGCCAACAGCCACGTCTTCTATCGCAAGCGCACCCAGAACACGGGCCGCAAGGCTGGCAATGTCGCCGACTGGGTCGCCCGCTGGGGCGGCGACTACGCGCACATGCTGATCCTCGACGCCGACAGCCTGATGACCGGCGAGGCCATGGTCCGCCTGGCCGACGCCATGGAGCGTCACCCGCGCATTGGCCTGATCCAAACCATGCCAATGATCATCAACGGCCAGACGATCTTCGCCCGTACCCTGCAGTTCGCCACGCGCCTCTACGGCCGCGTCGCCTGGACGGGCCTGGCCTGGTGGTCGGGTTCGGAAAGCTCCTTCTGGGGCCACAACGCCATCGTCCGCACCCGCGCCTTCGCCGAGACCTGCGGCCTGCCCAGCCTGGACGGCCCCAAGCCGTTCGGCGGCGAGGTGATGAGCCACGACGCCCTGGAAAGCGCCCTGCTGCGCCGCGGCGGCTGGGGCGTGCACCTGGCGCCTTATCTGGGTGGCTCGTATGAAGAGAGCCCCTCCAATTTGCTGGATTTCGCCACGCGCGATCGCCGGTGGTGCCGGGGCAATGTGCAGCACGTGCCGTTGATCGGCCTGCCCGGCCTGCACTGGATGAGCCGCCTGCACCTGGTGATCGGCGTGCTCAGCTATGTGCTGTCGCCCCTTTGGTTCGTAGCCCTGTCAGCCGGGATCATCTCGCGCATGCTGATGCCGGAGTTGAAGAAGGCCGCCTTCACCCTGGCCGACCTGCAGGCCGCGGCCCACGCCCTGATTGACTGGCGCGAGATCCAGGCCACCGCCTGGGCGATGATCATCACCTTCGTCCTGCTGTTTGGCCCCAAAATCCTGGGCTCGATCCTGGTCTTTTCGCGCAAGCACGAGATCAAGGGCTTCGGCGGCCGCCGCCGGATCCTGGCCGGCCTCGCCGTCGAGATGCTGCTCTCGGCCTTGGTCGCCCCGATGCTGATGTTCACCCAGACCCGCGCCCTGGTCGAGATCCTGGCCGGCAAGGTCGGCGGCTGGGCCACCCAGCGCCGCGACGCCGACAAGGTCACCGGCAAGGAAGCCTTCGCGGCCATGGGCTGGATCAGCCTCACGGGCCTGGCCCTGTCGGTGATGTTCTGGTTCACGCCGGACCTGCTGACCGCCACCGCCCCGATCCTGGCCGGCCTGGTTTTAGCCGTGCCGCTGACCATGCTGGGCGCCCACAAGATCGCCGGCCTGGCCGTCAAGGCCAACGGTCTGTTCATGACCCCGGAAGAGCGTCGGCCGCCAGCCATCGTCCGCGCGGCCTTGGGCCCCGCCTGCGAGCCGCCGGCCGCCTGGTTCAGCCGCCAGCAGCATCCCGTCTTGGTCGCCGAGCACCCGGCGGAACAGAACGCCGCCTGACATCTTACAGCCAGGCGCGCTAAGCGTCTGGCTCCGCCTCCCCGACCGGAGTAGAAGCGCGCTTCGTTCAATCCTAACGGAGCTTCCGCCGTGTCGCGCCTCTTCAGCGCCTATGTGATCGTCGACTGGAGCGCGGCGGCCAAGCCGACCACGGGAGCGGACTCCGTGTGGATCGGCGTGGTCAAGCGCGACGTGCGCTTTCGCCTGACCTACGAGACCTTCAACCCGCCTACGCGTCTCGAAGCCGAGACCAAGCTGGCGGCGATCCTCGACGACCTGAAGAAGCGCGGCGAGCGGGCCCTGGTCGGTTTCGACTTCCCGCTGGGCTTCCCGCGCGGCTTCTCCCAGGCCCTGGCCCTGAAGGGCGAGCAACCCTGGCGCGCGGTCTGGGACCAACTGGCCAAGATGGTCAAGGACAAGACCGACAACACCAACAACCGCTTCGGCGTCGGCTCGGAGCTTAACCGCCGGCTGACCGGCGGTCCCTTCCCGTTCTGGGGCGTGCCGCCCAAGGACACCCTGACCACGCTGCAGCCGAAGAAGACCCGCGAGCATGGCGCGGACGACCTGCCGGAGTTCCGCCACGCGGATGTGGCGGCCCAACCTACAAAAGGGGGCGGCGCCCATTCGATCTGGAAGCTCTACTACAACGGCTCGGTAGGCGGCCAGGCGATCATGGGCATTCCGGCGGCGCGCCGTCTTCGGGATGCTCGCGGCGACGCGGCGCGGGTCTGGCCGTTCGAAACGGGCTTCAAGGCTCTGACCGAGGCCGACCTCGAGGGCGTGTCGGTGGTGATCGCCGAGGTCTATCCCTCGCTGATCAAGGCCGTGCCCGCCGCCGGCGAGGTCAAGGACGCCGCCCAGGTGCGCGCTCTGGCCGAGCACTTCGCCAAGCTGGACGAGGCGGGCAAGCTGGCCGCGCTGTTCGGGCCGAGCAAGGGCGCGCCGGAGGACGTGGTGGTCGACGCCGAGACGCAGGAAGGCTGGATCCTGGGGGCGGCCATCTAGTCAGCACGCCCTGATGGGGACAGACGCATGCGCCTGTCCCCATTGCATCACCGATCCCGCACGTCCAGCATCCTATACCGCCCCAGCAGCAGCCCCGCCGCGATGAAGCTGGTGATGATCACCGACCAGACGATGCCGTTGACCCCCAGCTTCATCGGCAGGGCCAGCCACCAGGCCAAGGGGCCCATGATCAGGGCATAGGCCACCATGTGGGTGGCGGTGGGAATCCACACCTCGCCGCGCGCCCTCAGGGCTTGGGCGCAAACCACCTGGACGGCGTCGGGCAGCAGGAACAGGCAGCTGAGCGCCAGCGCTGGCCCGATCAGAGCCAGGGCCGCCGGGTCGGTCGTGTAGGCCGCCGCCACGAGATGGCGCAGCGGATACAGCAGTCCCGACACCAGGAGGGCGAACACCGCCGTGACGCCAAAGGCGATCCAGCCGGCTCGGCTCATGCCTGGCAGGTCGCGCGCGCCATAGGCCCGGCCCACCTGCACCGCCGTGGCGGTCGACAGGCCCAGCGGGACCATGAAGATCACCGCCACCACGTTCAGCACCACAGCCCAGGCGGCCACCGAATAGCCGCCCAGCCAGCCAGCCACCAGGCTCATGCCGGCGAAGGCCGAGACCTCGAAGAAGTTCGACGTGCCCGCGCCATAGCCAACCCGCCGTTGCTCGATCTCGGCCGGCCGGTCGCGGGCCGGCTTGTCGAACACGCCCAGGTCGCGGGCGTCCTTGCGGCGGAGGATGATCACGACCAGCATCGCCGTCAGGGCCACCCGCGCCACGAAGGTGGACCAGGCCGCGCCTGTCGCGCCCAAGGCGGGCAGGCCAAAGGTTCCCGGCACCAAAACCAGATTGACCGCCAGGTTGATCAGGTTGGCGATCCACATGGCGATGGTCACCGCCCCCGGCCGCGCCAGGCCCTCCAACCAAAAGCTCAGGGCGACGCTCAGCGCATAGGGGGTCAGTGACAGCGAGAACACGATCAGCGGCACGGTCGCGCCGTCGGCCAGGGCCTTGTCCAGGCCCGCGCGGTGCAGCAGCGGCGGTCCCAGCACCGCCAGCAGCAAGGTGCCAGCCAGGCCCAACCACAGGGCGTAGGAGAGCCCCCGCCGCAGCACCGCTCCCGCCTCATGCGGCTTGCCGGCTCCGATGGCCCGCGAGCCCATCACCTGCACCCCGACCAGCAGCCCGACCGTGACGGTGACGAACACCGAGGTCGGCGCCCAGGCCATGGCGTGGAAGCCAAGTTGCGTCGCCGAATAGTGCCCCACCACGATGGCGTCGGTCAGGCCCATGACCATGATGCCCAGGCGCGACATCACCACCGGCCCCGCCAGGCGGAGCAGTTCAATCAGGTCGGAGACGATGACGCCGTGCGGCTTCCCCGGGTCGGGAGCCGACGCGGCCGCGAGCGGCGGCATGGAAAGGCCTTTCAAAGAGGGCCGGGAAAATGACCGATGGCTCAGCTTTGGGCAACCCCGCTTCCCATGCTGAGGCTTGGAACATCCGCTACCGCTCGCCTGTTCCGACGTCTCAGCCTTCAGGAGCGCGCGATGTCAGACGTCGAAACCCCGGAATTTGAATCCGCCGCCCACCGCACGTCGCAGGCCGAACGCGACATCCAGGCCCCGCTGGACGCGAAGGAGAAGCGGTCGTTCAAGGAGAACGAGGACGCGAAGCCCGCCATGCAAGCCGGCGCTCGTCCCTATCCCGCGCCGCCCTTCCCCGAGCAGCACCAGCTGAAGCCCGGCCTCGAGGCCGCGCTCGATCCGGCGCCGATGTACGACGCGCCCTTCTACAACGGCTCGGGCAAGCTAGAGGGCAAGGTGGCCCTGATCACCGGCGCCGACAGCGGCATTGGCCGGGCCGTGGCGGTGCTGTTCGCCCGCGAAGGGGCCGACGTCGCCATCGGCTATCTCGACGAAGACGAGGACGCCGAGCTGACCCGCATGGCCGTTGAACAGGAAGGCCGCCGCGCCATCCTGGTGCCCGGCGATGTCGCCGACCCCGCCTATGCCAAGGCCGCCGTCGCGCGCACGGTCGCGGAGTTGGGCAAGTTGGACATTTTGGTCAACAACGCCGCCTTCCAGGAGCACGTGCTCGACTTCGAGGACCTGACCGAAGAACACTTCGACCGCACGCTGAAGACCAACCTCTATGGCTATTTCCACATGGCCCAGGCGGCGGTGAAAGTGATCCCGCCGGGTGGCGCCATCGTCAACACCGGCTCGGTTACCGGCTTGCTCGGTAACAAGGACCTGTTGGACTATTCGATGACCAAGGGCGGCATCCACGCCTTCACCCGCTCGCTGGCCACCCACCTGATCGACAAGGGCATTCGGGTCAACGCCGTGGCCCCCGGTCCTGTCTGGACCCCGCTGAACCCGGCCGACAAGCTGGGTCCCGACGTGGCGCAGTTTGGCGGCAAGACGCCCATGAAACGCCCGGCCCAACCGGAGGAGATCGCGCCCGCCTACGTGTTCCTGGCCTCCCCCCAGACCTCCAGCTACATCACCGGTGAAGTGCTGCCGATCATCGGCGGCTACACGGGAGGCTAGGCGGAACCGCTGGCGGCGTTAACCCGTTGCGAAATCAGAAAAAAGTCTGGCGGCCTTCGCCAGCCAGGAAATGTCCATGACCAAGAAACATCCGCTGATCGCGCTTGGCGCGGTTTCTGTGCTGGCGCTCACCGCCGCCGCCTGCTCGCCGAAGACCGACGCGCCCAAGACCACCGGCGACACGCCGGCGGCCGCGACCCAGACCACCGAAGCCGGCAAGGCCGACGCCGACATGCAGGCCGTGCTCGACAAGCTGGCCTCGCTGGGCGGCAAGCCCATCGAGACCTTGTCACCCGAAGAGGCCCGCAAGCAGCCAACCCCGACCGACGCGGTCAAGGCGCTGATGGCCGAGAAGGGCCTTAGGGCCGACACCACGGTGACAACAAAGGATATAACCTATCCTGGGGCCAGCGGCGCCCAGAAGGCGCGGGTCTATACGCCAGCCGGCGCGACTGGTCCCCTGCCCGTCGTGCTCTACATCCACGGCGGCGGCTGGGTAATCGCCGATATCGACGTCTATGACGGCGGGCCGCGCGCCCTGGCCAAGGCGGCCAACGCCATCGTCGTCTCGATCGAGTATCGCCACGCGCCGGAAGCCAAGTTCCCGGCCGCCCACGACGACGCGAACGCCGCCTATCCTTGGCTGCTGGCCAATGCCGCGAAGTGGGGCGGCGATCCGACCAAGGTGGCCGTGGTCGGCGAAAGCGCCGGCGGCAACATGGCCGTCAATGTCGCCATCGCCGCGCGGGACAGGGGTTGGATGGCGCCCAAGGCCGTCATCGCCGTCTATCCGGTGGCCGACAGCAACATGGCCACCCGTTCCAAGGTGGCCAACGCCGCCGCCAAGCCGCTGAACACCCCGATGCTGGCCTGGTTCTTCACCCACACCCTCGGCAACCCTGCCCAGGCCACCGACCCGCGGGTGAACCTGGTGGGCGCCGACCTGAAGAACCTGCCGCCGACCACGATCATCCTGGCCGAGATCGACCCGCTGCACGACGACGGCGTCAATCTGGCCGACAAGCTGAAGGCCGCCGGTGTCGCCACCGACCTCAAGGAATATGCCGGCGTGACCCACGAGTTCTTCGGCATGGGCGCGGTCGTCGCCGACGCCAAGGACGCCGAGGACTTCGCGGCCGGCAAGCTGAAGACCGCTTTCGGTCAGTAGCCTTAAGGGCCTCCCTCTCCGGGGGAGGCCCTTTACCTTGCTCCGTAACGGGCCGCTAAGGTCGCCAGTCTAGGTTGCCAACCAGGCGCAAAACGCGCCGTCGGAATTTTCGATGTCGCTGAATAGCGTCAACACCAATATCGGCGCGATGATCGCCCTGCAGTCGCTGGCTGCGACCAACCGCGACCTGTCCGACACCTTGCGCCACATCGCCACCGGCCGGGCGATTTCCTCCCCCAAGGACAATCCCGCCGTCTGGGCGATCGCCCAGAACCAGCGCGCGGAATCCCATTCGCTGGACGCTGTGCGCGCCTCGCTGCAACGGGGCCAATCGATCACCGACGTCGCCCTCGCGGCTGGCGACACCGTCACCGACTTGCTCGGCCAGATGAAGGAAAAGATGCTGGCGGCTTCGGACACCAGCCTCTCCACCACCAGCCGCAAGGCCTTGAACGACGACTACGTGTCGTTGAAGCGTCAGATCGATCGCACGGTCGGCAATGCCGACTTCAACGGCGTCAACCTGATCTCCTCAGGCTCGAACGGCCAGATCCGGGCCCTCGCCAACGCCCAGGCCTCCGACACCGTCGATGTCGATCACGTGGACCTGTCAACCACAGGCTCGGCCCTGTCGGGCATGCGCGCCGACCTGCTGGGCGCGCCGATCAGCACCGCCGAGATCAAGGCGATGGGCGGGGCAATCGAGAACGTCACCTCGGCCCTCTCGCACATCGGCACGGGCGCCTATGCGCTGCAGACCCACATGACTTTCATCGACAAGCTGCAGGACACGCTCGACGCCTCGATCGGCCGGCTGGTCGACGCCGACATGGCCAAGGAGGCCACCAAGCTTCAGGCCCTGCAGATCAAGCAGCAGTTGGCTTACAAGTCGCTGAGCATAGCCAATTCGGGCACGTCGTATTTGCTGACGCTGTTTGGGCGCTAAGATCAGGGACGTCACCCAGTGAGTTCCCATGGCCCGCCATCTCGCCCTGCTGTCCCTGCTCGTCCGTGACTATGACGAGGCCTTGGCCTTCTATGTCGGCAAGCTGGGTTTCAGCCTGGTCGAGGACAGCGACATGGGCGGCGGCAAGCGCTGGGTCGTGGTCTCGCCAGGGCTTGGCGGTTCGCGCTTCCTGCTGGCCAAGGCGGCCGACGCGGTTCAAGCGGCGATGGTTGGCGGCCAGGGCGGCGGACGGGTCTGGCTTTTCCTGCACACCAACGACTTCGCCGGCGACCATGCCCGGCTGACCGCGGCGGGCGTGCGTTTCCTGGAGGAGCCGCGTCATGAGGCCTATGGCAGCGTCGCGGTGTTCGAGGACGTCTATGGCAATCGCTGGGACCTGCTGCAACCCAAGACCAAGGCTGAGTGACGGCGGGCCTGTAGGCCAATGGGCGTGTTAAGCCGCCTCGAACGCCTCCGCCGCCAGGACCCGAAGGTGCTCGACGATGTCCGTCGGCCACGCGGCCGCCAGATCGAAGAAGACCCGCGCGTCGCCCGCGAACAGCGCTCGAGAGGCGCCCTCGAAGCCCGCACGGTCGCCGGCCATCACCGAGGCGAAACGATAGGTAGCGTCACGCGCGGCGCGGCGACGGGTGGGTCCCTCCGTGTCGCGGCGGGCGGCCTCGACCAGCTTGCGCAGCGCCACCGAGGCGCCGCCTGCCTGCGCGGCCAACCATTCCCAATGGCGCGGCAGCAGGGTCACCTCGCGGGCGGTGACGCCGAGCTTCGGACGGCCCCGACCGCGCGGCGCGGCCTCCGGCGTCTCTTCGCCCAGTCGCCGAGCGATATCCGAAGGACCGCCACGCAGGTCGAAATCGACTTGCCGGCCCTCCGGATCGAAGATCAGCAGTGGCTCCGCCGACGCGTCCTCCAACCGGCCTTGGGCGGCGACGGCCACTTCCAGCTTTGAGCCCGCCGCGAGCCGCCGCTCGCCCTCGAAGACGACATAGGGGTTGGGCGCGCCACTCATCGCCGCAACCCCTCGGCGCCCAGCTTGACGCGCCAATGCTCGCGGCGCTCGACCAGCAACGAGGCCCGGCCCAGCCGTTCCAGGCCCTCGTCGTCGAGCACCTCCAGCACGTCGAAACCGAAGGCCGCCTCGCCGTGCGTTTTCCACGCCGCCTGCAGGCTGGCGCTGGAATGGCCGCCCATCCTCAGACTGAACCAGACGCCGCTCTGGCGGGTGGCGAGATCGGGCGTGCCGCCGATCCATGCCTCGCCTGTCACCAGGCAGCGGACGGCGTAGATTCCGGCCTGTACTTGGCGGTCCTTGTAGTCGCGCAGCAGCGCCCGTCGGTCGGTCATGTTCGTTTCCATGACCGAATTTTACCCGGATAATTTAGAGAGTCAATATTACCCGGATTTTATTTGTCGTTATCGCTCGTCGCTTTTTCCATCCGACCGTGGGCTTCCTTGACGAGAACTTGATCATTGGGCGGCGCCTCGTGCGCGGTGGCGCTCTCGGCGAGGACCTGGGCGGCCGCGACATTCAGGTTCATGTGCGGCGAGCGGGCCAGCGGCTCGATCAGCGCGCCGGCGGTGTCGTACTCGCCCTTTCGCAGCAGGGCGAGCACAGCGTCGATGCGGATTTGCTCGACCTGGGGGGCCAGCAGACGGGCCTGGACCAAGACGTCGATTACGGTCTCGCTCTCGGGCGGCAGCGTGCGGGCGTAGCGATAGAGGCCGGGGTAGAAGCTGGGATCGAGCTTGACCGCACGGGCGAAGGCTTTCTTGGCTTCAGCGGTCGCGCCAGCCTTCTGGCCCGGATCGCGACGCGCGACGGAGAGATAGGAAACCCCCAGCAAATACTGGCTATAGGGATCGTCCTTCACGATGTCCGCGCCTTTCAGCGTGGCCACGGCCACCGCGGGGTCACCGAACACCTGCTCGGCGTGAGCCTGGGTGCGGATCGCCAGGGGATCGCCGGGATATTTGGCGGCGCTCTTGGTGATCGTGGCCAGGATCGCCGCCGCCTGATCGTCGGTCTCGCCATGTCGCCCCTGCATCAGGCGCAGCGACGGCAGCAGCAGATCCTTGGCGGCCGGCGACAGCGCGGTCACCGTCATGTCAGCGGGGGCGAGCGGCTTGATGGGGATTATGGTGTAAGTCATGCCCGAGCGGGCGTAGCTGGTAAGTTGCCGCTGCAGCGTGGGCTTGTCGGTCTTGAAGGCGGCCGCGAAGGCTTCCGGCTCGGCCTGGCCCCCGCGCAGGGCGCTGAAATAGGTTTGCAGTTGTTCGGCGCGGACCGGATCGCGCAGCAGATAGTGGGTCAACAGCCAGCCCTGTGCATAGACCATCTCACCGGCGGCTTGGCCGGATCTGGGCGCCAGGAGAGTGTCCAGAGTGATCCATGGCCGGTTTTCGAGTGACGCCACGCGCATGGGCGCGGCGGCGCCGAGCTGGATGGTTTCGCCCTGCGCCGTGGCGGTGGCGAAATACTCGGCGAAACCCTCTGTGAACCAGGTCGGGTAGGGATAGGTGAAATACTGCTGCATGAAGTGGTGAGCATATTCGTGCTGCAGGACATGGCGCGCCTGGTCGCGGTCGCGGGCGTCCCACGTGGCTACAGCGAACCGTCCGCCAGGGCCGGCTTTGTAGAACCCCACCACATCGCGATCCAGGCCAGGCAAGACCTTTTCGAGATCCGAATGGTCAGACACAAGATAGATGTCGAGACGGGCCACGGTCGCCTGGCTGTCCATATGCATTACGCCCGCCAGCAGGCGGTGATAACGCTCAAGGTCCGACGCCGCCTCTCGCAATTTCGGCTCGTCAATCGCGCCATAGACCACGAAGTGCTGCGTCGCAGCTTTGAGCCAGCGGTCGGCCGCCGAGGCGGGTTGGGCGGCGGCGACGAGCAATCCAAGCAGCAGGGCGCGCAGAGCGAACTTCATGGCTGGTTTTCCCGATCCGCCCCGGCGCCTTGCTTGGGCGCCGGCTACCGAGAAACCCTAAGACAAGAATCGCATGCGATCTACGGTTGATCCATGACAATTTCGCCGCGTTGGAAAGGTCAGCCCCGCGCAGAAGCGATCCGGGCGCGGGCGATCTCGTCGGCCACCAGATTGGCGGGGCGATTGTCGACCAGGGAGTGGTCGAGCACCTCGCCCAGGGTCTGGGCCAGGCGGTCCAGCTTGGTCGCGACCCACTGTGGGTCGAACGCAACGCCGGCTTCCAAGGCACGGATTTCGCCGGCCACATTGATGATGCCGCCGCCGTTGATGACGTAGTCAGGCGCGTAGAGAATGCCGCGCTCGAACACCGCCTGGCCGATGGTGGCGTCGGCCAGTTGGTTGTTGGCGCCGCCGGCGATCACCTTGACCTTCAAGCGCGGCAAGGTGGTGGTCGAGATCGCGCCGCCCAGGGCGCAGGGGGCGAAGACGTCGGCGTCGACGTCGAAAATGGCGTCGGTCGGCACGATCTGGGCGCCGGTCGCGGCGGCGACCTGCTCCAAAGCCTGTTGATTGACGTCGGCGATGATCAGTTGAGCCCCCGCAGCGTGAAGCTTTTCGGCCAGATAGGCGCCGACATGGCCGACGCCTTGGATGGCGACCCTCACGCCCTTGAGATCGCGGCCCAGGGCGCGCTGGACGCAGAGGCGAACGCCACGGAACACGCCCTCGGCGGTGACCGGGGACGGATCGCCCGAGGCGCCCGTGTGGCCTTCGAGGCCGGCGACATAGCGCGTGGTCCGGCGGGTGTTGACCAGGTCGGCGGGCGAGACGCCGACGTCCTCCGCGGTCCAATAGCGGCCGGCCAGGCTGTCGACGGCCCGACCGAAGGCTTCGAACAGTTCGGGGGTTTTCTGGCTGCGGGCGTCGCCGATGATCACGGCCTTGCCGCCGCCAAACTGCAGGTCGGCCATGGCGTTCTTGTAGGACATGCCGCGCGACAGGCGCAGGGCGTCGGTCACTGCGGCCTCGCTGCTGCTGTAATCCCACATTCGGCAGCCGCCGGCGGCGGGGCCGCGGGCGGTGGAGTGGATGGCGATGATCGACTTGAGGCCGGATTTTTCGTCAAAGAACGCGTGAACGCCTTCGTGTCCCTCGAAATCCGGGGAATCGAACAAGGTCATGCCGTCAGTCCTGCCCTAGTCAGAAAGTTTGCGCAGCGTGTACGCTGGTGGGCGATCGGTCACAAGGCCTGAGCCATAAGGTCATCGCCGCACCCGCAAAACGCTGCTCCTCGGACTTTCGCCGGGATGAGCGGATGATCTATTTCCCCGCCGCCTGGGTCCGCACCACATTCGGCGCGGTTGGCGCGCCGGGGATGGGCGGGGCGCCGGACGGCAGGTCGGCCAGGGGATCTTTCAGGAACGAGGCCGCGTCGCGCCAGACGACCTCGGCCTGTTTGTCCACCAGCAGAAGGTGCCAGCCGTCAGCATAATACGCCGAGCGGTCGTCGGGCTTGAGCCGCCGGGCCGCCTCCATGGTCGGCTCCTTGGGAATGATCTGGTCCTTGGCCCCATAGAAATAGGCCACCGGGACCTGCACCTTGCCCAGCGAAGACCAGGCGTTTTCCATCAGCCCAACCAAGCCATAGAGGGTGTCGGAGCGCGCGCCCCAGATCATCAAGGGATCGCGGCCCATGCGGCGCAGCTCATCGATATTGTCGGTGGGCTGCACGCGCTTGACCAGCCATTCGGGCGGCTTGACCACCCAGCCGCGCGTGGTGTGCGCGGTGATCCACAGGCTGGTCTTGTAGGGCAAAGGCTGGGCCGACCAGCCCCAGACGGCAGGGGCGAACAGCAGCAGGCGGGCGACGGCCGGCGGCCGGTCCGAGGCCATGGCGAAGATGGCCAGGGGCCCGCCCCTGCTCTCGCCCGGCAGGGCGACCTTGGCGTCGGGATGGGCTTCGCGGACCAGGGCAACGGCCGTGTGCACATCCTCGGCCGACAGGTCGGCCGGCGCCCAGACCCCGCGGTCGGGCGAGCGTCCAAAGCCCCGGATGTCCAGAGCATAGGTCGCGATCCCCTGCGCCGCCCAGAACGGACCCGCCAAGTGGAAGGCGTTGGAATAGTCGTTCATGCCGTGCAGGGCGACGACCACCTGGGTTACAGGCGTCCCTTCGGGCGGCAGCCAGCGCTGCATCCCAAGCGTCTGACCATCGAAGCTGACCATGCCGTCGGCCAGCAGGCGCGGCCCTCGAAAGCCCAGAGACCCTGGTCCCGCGCGTTGGGTGACGGGGGCGCAGGCGGCCAGGCCCGCCGCGCAGGCCGCGCTGAGAAGAAGGGTCCGACGATTCATGCCGCCAGAATGCCCCCCACTCGGCGGGGAAGA
>JACMOF010000276.1 GCA_014378155.1 Caulobacter sp.
GGGGTGCCGGCGGCGGTCTGGGGCGTGACCGCCGAACTCTCCGTCCGCATGGACGCCGCCGCCGCGCGGATCGGTCCGGGCCAGTCGGGGATCGGGACGGCGCTGTCGGGCAACGCCCTGGCCCCAGGCGATGTGGCCGCCGTTCTGGCCGAGCCGGTAATGGCCAATTGCGGGATGATCCTACCCGACCCGGGCTTCCACGATGCCCTGCGCGCCCTGACCCACGCAGCCGGGACCTTGTTGATCCTCGACGAGACCCACACCCTCTCGACCGGCCCGGGCGGCTATAGCCGCGCCCATGGCCTGGAGCCGGATATCTTCGTGGTCGGCAAGGCCATCGCCGGCGGGGTGCCGGCGGCGGTCTGGGGCGTGACCGCCGCGCTTTCCGACCGCATGGACGCCGCAGCCGCGCGGATCGGTCCGGGCCAGTCGGGGATCGGCACGACGTTGTCGGGCAACGCGCTGGCCTTGGCGGCCATGCGGGCCATGCTGTCCGAGGTGATGACCAACGCGGCCTATGACCGGATGCTGACCGGCGCCCAGAAGCTGGTCGAGGACCTGCGCGGCATGATCGCCGTGCGGGCCCTGCCGTGGTCGGTGGTGCAGGTTGGGGCGCGAGTCGAGCTGATCCTCGCCGAGCGTCCACCGAAAAACGCCGCCGAGATGCGCGAGACACTGGACCACGCCCTGCTGTCCGCGCTTCATCTGTGGCTGATCAATCGCGGGGTGCTGATCGCGCCCTTCCACACCATGATGCTGGTGTCGCCGATGACCGAAGACGCCGCTATCGACCGCCTGGTCGCGGCGGTCGACGGGTTCGCCGGGGCGCTGGAGGGGTTAGAGGCATGAGCGTTGCGCATTGGGGTTTTGGGATGGAGCAACGCCCGTGACGCTCCCTTCGGTCGCCGATCCACAGGAATGCCGCGACTTCCTCGCCGCCAACCCAGGCGTCAAATATGTCGAGGTGTTCTTCACCTCCATGACCGGGGTGCCGCGCGGCAAACGCCTCAGGATCCACGAACTGCAGGCGGTCTATGACTATGGCCGCTTCCTGCCCGGCTCGATCCTGGTGGTCGACACCCTGGGGGCTGACTGCGAGGAGACCGGCCTGGTCTGGGAGGACGGCGACGCCGACCGCCGGGCGAGGCCGGTCCCCGGCACGCTCACCCTGGCCCCGTGGCTCGGCCCGGACATGTGCCAGGTGATGCTGTCGCTGTACGAGCTGGATGGAACGCCCAACGATCTGGACCCGCGCCATGTGCTCAAACGCGTGCTGGACCGCTTCGCCGCCGACGGCCTGACGCCGGTCGCGGCCTGCGAGCTAGAATATTACCTGGTCGATCTGGAGCGCGGCCCGCACGGCGAGCTGCAACCGCCCAAGTCGGCCCTGACCGGCCGCCGGCCGCAGGGCATCGAGGTTTATGGCCTGCCCGAGCTGGAGGCCATCGCCCCGTTCCTGAAGGACCTGTGGGAGACCTGCGACGTGCTGGGCGTGCCGCTGGAGGGGGCGATCTCGGAGTTTGCCCCCAGCCAGGTCGAGCTGACCCTTAAGCACAAGTCCGACGCCCTGGCCTGCTGCGACGACGCCCTGCTCTACAAGCGCGCCGCCAAGGGCGTGGCCCTGAAGCACGGCTGCGAGGCCACCTTCATGGCCAAGCCCTGGGCCGACAAGGCCGGCAACGGCTTCCACGTTCATATGAGCTTCAATGACGCGGCGGGAAACAACCTGTGCGCGGCCGAGGATCCGGAGGGCTCCGAGCTGCTCAAGCACGCGATCGGCGGCATGAAGGTATTGATGGCCGACTGCATGGCCATACTGGCGCCCAACGCCAATTCCTATCGCCGCTTCAAAGCCAACAGCTATGCGCCGGTGGCCCCGACCTGGGGCGTCAACAACCGCACGGTGTCCCTACGCGTGCCGGCCGGCCCGCCGCCGACCCGGCATGTGGAACACCGCGTGGCCGGGGCCGACGGCAATCCGTATCTGGTGCTGGCCGTTCTGCTGGCCTGCGCTCACCACGGGATCACCAATCGGATCGATCCAGGCCCAGCGGTGGTCGGCGACGGCTATGCGGCGGCCGCCAAGGAAAAGATCCGCCTGCCCACCGACTGGTATGCGGCGGTCAATCTGTTCGAGGCCTCCGAAATCTTGCGCGACTATCTGGGCGCGCGGTTCGTGGAGATGTTCGTCTCGGTCAAGCGCACCGAACAGGCGCGCTTCGCCGAGGTGGTCACCCAGCTGGATTATGACTGGTATCTGCGCAACGCCTGACGGTTACGCCGAGAGTGGGGAGCGAGAGTTGCAAGGCTGGTCTCCCTTCCCCCTTGATGGGGGAAGGGCCAGGGATGGGGGTGATGCGGCGGTTCAGGACATGGCGCGATCGAGGTCGCCGCCACCGCCCTGGTCACCCCCACCCCCGACCCCTCCCCCATCAAAGGGGAGGGGGGATGTATCGAGATTGTCCGTCACCAGTCGACTTCAAAGGGGAGAGACCAAGGCCATGAGCACCAACCGCATTCATACCGGGCGAGTTTTGGGCACCCGCCGCTCGCTGCTGACCGCCATGGGCGCTGCGGCCATCGGCATTTCCTTCACCGCTTGCGGCGAGAAGCCCAAGGCCCCGACCGGTCCGGGCGGCGAGGAAGCCAAGCTGAACTTCTACAACTGGGACACCTATATCGGCGAGACGACCCTGGCCGACTTCAAGAAGACCTCGGGCGTCGACGTGAACATGAGCCTGTTCGCCACCAATGATGAGCTGTTCGCCAAGCTGAAGGCGGGCAATGCGGGCTATGACGTGATCGTGCCGTCCAACGAGTTCGTCACCCGCATGGGCCAGGCGGGCATGCTGGAGGTGCTGGACCACGCCAAGATCCCCAACCTCAAGAACATCGACCCGGCCTTCCTCAATCCCGACTACGACCCGGGCCGGAAGTTCTCCATGCCCTATACTTGGCTGGTTCTGGGCATCGGCTATCGCAAGTCCAAGGTGAAGGGCGTGCCCGACAGCTGGAAGTACCTGTTCGACAGCGCTCAATATAACGGCCGCATCGCCCTGCTGTCGGAAAGCGCCGACCTGATCCGTCTGGCCGCCAAGTACAAGGGCCACAGCGTCAACAATATCCCGCCCGGGCTGGTCACCGAGATCGAGCAGATGTTGATCCGCCAAAAGCCCTATGTGAAGGCCTTCCACGATGACAACGGCCAGGACATGCTGGTGGCCGGCGATGTGGACCTGGTGCTGGAATATAACGGCGACATCGCCCAGGTGATGAAGGACGATCCGGACCTGGATTTCGTGATCCCCAAGGAGGGGTCGCTGATCAATTCCGACACCCTGTGCATTCCCAAGGGCGCGCCGCGTCCAGACAACGCCCACAGGTTCATCAACTACCTGCTGGACGCCCAGGCCGGGGCCGCGATCTCCAAGACCATCCTCTATCCGACCCCGAACGCGGCGGCCAAGGCGCTGATGCCGCCGGAATATCGCGACAATCCGGTGATCTTCCCGCCCGCTGACATCATGAGCAAGTGCGAGTACGGGGCGTTCGAGGGGGCCGAGAAGGCGAGCCTGTACGAGGAAGTCATCACCCGGGTGAGGGCGGCTTAGCGGGCGTTAGGTCCACCCCCTGTGGGGGAGGCGATCGCGAAGCGATCGGTTGGGGGGAGTTTTAGGGCCGTCGATCCGGGCTGTGGTCGTCGGCCTGATACTCCCCCCTCCGTCGGCTTCGCCGACACCTCCCCCAGAGGGGGAGGACTTGGGAGAAGGACATGGAGCAAAGCTGGAAACAGGCGAAAGCCGTCTTCGCCACGGCGCTTGGCCCGCCGCTGGTGTGGCTGGTGCTGTTCTTCCTGGTGCCCCTGGCCATCGTCTGGGCCTACAGCTTTGGCCACAATGACGGCCTGACCCAGATCGCGATCACCGGCACCTTCAAGAACTACGCGCGGGCGATCGAGCCGCTGTATCTGAAGATCTTCCTGAAATCGGCCGGGGTGGCGGCCCTGACCACAGGACTGTGCCTGGTGATCGGCTTCCCCGTCGCCCTGGCCATCACCTTCGCGTCGCAGAAGGCCAAGGCCTGGCTGCTGCTGCTGATCATGCTGCCGTTCTGGACCAACCTGCTGATCCGCACCTACGCCCTGATCGCCGTGCTCCGCGATGAGGGCTATATCAACAAGGGCCTCGAAGCCGTTTGGACCCTGGCCGGCAAGGTCCTGCCCCTGGCGCCGTTCCAGCCGATTCCGATGATGCACACCAATTTCGCGGTGATCGTCGGGCTGGTTTATGTCCACCTGCCGTTCATGGTGCTGCCGCTGTATTCGGCGCTGGACCGGCTGGACAAGTCGCTGCTGGAGGCCAGCCTCGACCTGGGGGCCGGCCACATGCGGACCCTGTTCAAGGTGGTTGTGCCACTGGCCCTTCCGGGCATCGCCTCGGGGATACTGATCACCTTCATCCCGGCGCTCGGGGCCTATCTGACCCCCGACCTGCTGGGCGGCCCCGACAGCCAGATGATCGCCAATGTCATCGAGCGCCAGTTCAAGCGCGCCAACGACTGGCCGTTCGGCGCGGCCCTGTCGTTCCTGCTGATGTACCTGACCTTCGTGGCGATCGCGGTGCAGGCGCTGCTGGGACGGAAGAAGGGGGTGAGGGCGTGAGCGTTCATCACGGCAAGTCCTCCCCCCATGGGGGAGGTGTCGGCGCAGCCGACGGAGGGGGGAGTGATCGGCCATTCGCCGCCACCCCGATCCTCGATCCTAAAACTCCCCCCACCGGCCTTCGGCCGCCTCCCCCATGGGGGGAGGACCGGGCATGAGCAAGCTCCGCAAATCCCCGCCCGGCCCGCTGGAATATCTCCGCCGCTGGCAGATGCAGGCCTGGCTCTTCGCCGTGGCCGTCTTCCTCTACGCGCCACTGCTGGCCCTGATGGCCTTCAGCTTCAATGACAGCCGGCGCAACATCGTCTGGAAGGGCTTCACGCTCAAATATTACGACAAGGCCTTCCACGACTCCTCGCTGATCGAGGCCTTCGCCAATTCCCTGACCATCGCGGCCCTGTGCACGGTGTTCAGCGTGGCGCTCGGGGCCATGGTCGCCCTGGCCCTGTGGCGGTTCCGCTTTCCCGGCAAGACCGTGCTGGACGGAGCCCTGGCCCTGCCGATCGTGGTGCCCGAGATCTGCATGGGCGTGGCCATGCTGGTGTTCTTCGCCAAGGTGTTGCCCTGGCCCGTCGGCCTGCCCTGGCCGCTGAACCTAGGGGCCATCACCATCGCCCACGTGTCGTTCTCGTTCCCGTTCGTGGCCGTGGTGGTCCGCGCCCGTATGGCCAGCTTCAACCGCGAGATGGAGGAGGCGGCCCGGGATCTCGGGGCCGGCGAGTGGCGCACCATCTGGGACGTGATCCTGCCGCACATGGCCCCCGCCCTGGTGGCCGGCGCCCTGCTGGCCTTCACGCTCAGCCTGGACGACTTCGTCATCACCTTCTTCACCTCGGGGCCCGACACCGTGACCTTCCCGGTCAAGGTCTATTCGATGGTGCGGTTCTCGGTGACGCCCGAGGTCAACGCCGCCTCGACCATCCTGATCGTGCTGACCGTGCTGCTGACGGCGGTGGCGCTGAAGATGCAGGGTGATCCGGCCGGGGTGGCGGGTGGTCATGGGGACAAGCCATGATGGACGCGCGGACCAAGTCCTCTCCCTATGGGGGAGGTGGCCCGAAGGGCCGGAGGGGAGAGTTGGCGGCGCTAGCCACTCACCCCTCAGTCGCTTCGCGACAGCTCCCCCACGGGGGGAGCAATTTTCTGGCGACGCGCTCGAGGGCCTTCCGGTGACCAACCCACCCATCATCACCTTCGAGAACGTCACCAAGCGCTTCGGCAAGATGGTGGCCGTCGATAACGTCTCCCTCAGCATCCAGGAGGGCGAGTTCTTCTCGCTGCTGGGGCCGTCGGGCTGCGGCAAGACCACCCTGCTGCGGATGCTGGCCGGGTTCGACACACCCACCGAGGGGCGGATCCTGATCGACGGCGAGGATGTCAGCCTGGTGCCGCCTAACAAGCGGCCGGTGAACATGGTGTTCCAGTCCTACGCCGTGTTCCCGCACATGAGCGTGGCCGACAATGTCGCCTATGGCCTGAAGGTCGACCGGGTCAGCAAGGCCGAGCGTGACCGGCGGGTGGAGGAGGCGCTGGACTTGGTGCAACTCCACGGCCTGGCCCAGCGCCGGCCCGACCAGCTGTCGGGCGGCCAACGCCAGCGCGTCGCCCTGGCCCGCGCCCTGGTCAAGCGCCCCCGCGTGCTGCTGCTCGATGAGCCGCTGTCGGCCCTGGACGCCAAGCTGCGCGACCAGATGCGCACCGAGCTGTGCACCCTGCAGGAGAAGGTGGGCATCACCTTCATCATGGTCACCCACGACCAGGACGAGGCCCTGGCCCTGGCCACCCGCTGCGCGGTGATGAACCGCGGCGTGCTGCAGCAGGTGGCCGGTCCCAGCGACCTCTACGAGTTCCCCAACAGCCGGTTCGTGGCCGACTTCATCGGCAGCGTGAACCTGTTCGAGGGCGTGCTGGCGGTCGACGAGCCCAGCCACGCGGTGGTCCGCTCGCCGGAGCTGGACTGCGACATCTTCCTCGACCACGGGGTCACCGGCGCGCGCGGCGGCACGGTCTGGGCGGCCCTGCGGCCCGAGAAGATCGAGCTGCACAAGCGTCCTGATGGCGGAGCCCCGCCCAACATGGGCGACTGCCCGCTGGGCCAGAACGCCGTGGCGGGGGTGATCAAGCACGAGGCCTATCTGGGAGGCACGAGCGTCTACGAGGTCGAGATCAAGAGCGGCCGGCGGATCAAGGTCACCCGCCAGAACCTGACCCGCTGGGACCAGGAAGACTTCAAGCTGGGCGAAGCGGTGTGGCTCGGCTGGCACGCCTGCTCGCCGGCGGTGTTGCTCAGCTGATGCCTTTTCACACCGCTCATCCCGGCGAATGCCGGGA
>JACMOF010000277.1 GCA_014378155.1 Caulobacter sp.
AACGCCCGGACTTCGTCGCGGAAGGCGACGTCTTCAGGCGAGAAATCGAGGTTCATGGCGGGCTCCCGGGAAATCGGCCTCTCAAGGGGCCGTCTTGACTGTCGGGAGTCACAATAGGGTTCGAACGCGCGTTTGGAAAGATGACCTTAGCGTCAACGTAAACAACGATCAGTTTTGAACGGAAATGGCTACCGGACCTCGCAGGCCAGCCGCACCAAGGCCAGGGCGGTGACACCGCCGACCCCCTCCTCCTCGACGATGTCCAGGTCGATCAGGGGCCGCTTGTCCAAGACCTGGAGCAGCCGCGCATGGCCCTTTGCCGTCCCGACGTGGGCGGCCTGGCAGTGGGCGATCAACGCCGGATCGATCATATGCAACACGGCGGCCGCGGCGCAGGCGGCATAACCATCGAGCAGAACCGGAATCTTCTGCACCCGGGCCGCCAGGATCGCGCCGACCAGGGCGGCGGTCTCGCGTCCACCGAGCTGACGCAGGACTTGCAGAGGATCGGACAGATCGTCCTCAGCGGCGGCGCGGGCCACGGCGGCGGCCACCGGCTCGGGCGCCTCGGTCCAGTCGGCGGCGTCTCCGCCGAACAGGGCCAAGGCGATAGTCGCGGCGGTACGCACGGTCTCGGCGGCGATGACGCCTGGGATCAGCAGATCTGGCTGCTTGGCCAGGGCCTCCATACCGAACGCCATCGTCGCGGCGCACTCCTTCTCGCTCATCGAGGCTTTTGAGGCCGCATCTGGCGTCGGACGATCGACGGCCAGGTCGAAGGCTTCCAGTCCCGCCCCCTGAGCGCCAGCGATACGGCATACATTGGCCCCGCCCGAGGCCACGGCCTCCAGGCGAGCGCGGGCGTAACCCCTCGGCCCCACGCCCTGAACCGCGCCGGCATACAGGGCGACCACGGGACGCAGCACGACAGGCGGCGTCTTGCCGGTCCAGGCCGTCAGCCAGGCCGAGAGCTCGGCCAGACGATCGCCGCCGGGGGGAGCGCAGGCGATTGGCGCGGACGGCGCGTCGGCCGCCAGCTTGCGGATGTCGTCGAATGGAGAAGTGGTCATGGGCGCGGACTTAAGCCAGCCCGCGCCCGATGCAAGGGCGTTCGCCGGGTCGCCTCTTGCGCCGACCGGCAGGAGGGGCGAACTTTGACCATGACCTTGGCCGCTCCATCCTCTCCACCCCGCCCCATCGCGACACCCTGCGTGAAGGTGTGCGCGGTGGATGGGCGGACCGGGGTCTGCCTGGGATGCAGACGAACCCTTCCGGAGATCGCCGGGTGGGCGCGCCTGAGCGACGAGGAGCGGGCGGCGATCATGACCGCCCTGCCCCTGCGCCCTGACCCCGTGGCCAGCCTGACGGCCGACCTGGGTTCGCCTTGAACGTCCTAGTTCGCGGCGGAGGCGTTGAGCCAGGCCGAGCAGGCGCCCGAGCGTTCAGCCAGCAATTTTTCCTTCTTGGAGCCTTGGGCCTTGTCGCCTTCCTTCTGGGCGGCGGTGATCTTGTTGCCGGCCGAGACGCGAACCGGCAGTTCGCGAGCGCTGCCTTCCTGCTTCAGGAAGGTGTCGATGTTGCTGGTGTCCAACTTGCCGAGCCCTTCCGACGCGGCCAGGCCGCGGCAGCGAGCGGCTTGCAGGAATTCATAGTTGCTGGTTCCGGCCTGGGCGGCGCCCGCCAGAGCGGAAACGGCGACGACGGTCGCAACGATGATCTTATGCATGGCGGTGTTCCTCGATAAACATTTACTTGCCGCGAGGCATTTGCCGCGAATTGCGCAAGAACTTAAGTTAAATCGAAGTCATATTGCACATTACCTAAGTGTAATCTCACACAACAACAGTATTACAGTTTTTTAACTTGCAGTAAGATTATTGTTTAATTAACTACAATGGGTCGCGTATCTGTCGATTCACGGGTTGAAAACCCATTCGCGACTATTCTCCCCGCAACGGCCGTAGAAACGGTCAGCAAGCCTGTATGGCGGGGTGACTTCGATGCTCAAGTTCGTGACCATCGCGATCGTAGGCGCGCTCTCTGCGGTCGGGGCGGCGAAAGCCGTCGTATCGCTGGATGATCTGCGCCAGCCGGACCTGCGCGGCTCGGCCCCTGCTACCGCCTCCATCGACGACGGCGCGGCCCAGATCGTCAAGGGTCCAGACGGCCACTTCTGGGCCGAGGCCAAGGTCGATGGCCGCGCTATTCGCTTCCTGATCGACACGGGCGCCACCACGGTCGCCCTGAGCCAGACCGACGCCCAGCGCCTGGGCATCGACGTCCGCAAGCTCGATTATCGTTACACGGTGATGACCGCGTCCGGCCAAGCCCGGGCCGCTTCGGTCAAGCTGGCCAGCGTGGCGGTGGCCGGCGCGCAGGTTCGCGACGTCGACGCCATGGTCATCGAGCACGGCCTGGACACGTCGCTGCTGGGCATGAGCTATCTGGGCCGCCTCTCCAGTTTCCAAGCCACGCCGCGCGCGCTGGTCCTGCGGTCGTAGGGCTTAGCTCGCGATCCTCTCGGCGAAGCGCGCCTCGCGGGCGTCCATCGCCTGGCGGACAGCGGCGGCCGCCCGATCGACGACGTTCAGCCCCGCGTCGGGGCCGACCCCCTCGACCGTGAGTATCCGGCGCCAGGCCCGCGCGCCCGGCAGGCCGTGGAACAGACCCAGCATGTGCCGGCTCATGGCCGCCAAATGCACGCCCGTCGCCAATTGCTTGGCCATATAAGGTTTGTAAAGCTCGACGGCCTCGAAGGCGTCGATATCTCGCCCTTCGCCGAACACCCGCCGGTCGACCTGACCCAACAGGCCCGGCTCGTGATAGGCCGCGCGGCCCAGCATCACCCCGTCCACGAGCTCAAGCTGCGCCAATGCAACATCCAGATCGGGGACTCCGCCATTGATGATGATCGTGAGATCCGGGCGCTGGGCCTTCAGGCGATGGACCAATGGATAGTCCAAAGGCGGTACGTCGCGGTTTTCCTTGGGTGACAGCCCCTTCAACCAGGCTTTGCGAGCATGGACCACGAAGGTCGAAACGCCAGCTTTCGCCGACAAATCGACAAGTTCGAACAGGCTCTGTTCCGGATCCTGGTCATCGACGCCGATCCGACACTTGACCGTCACCGGCACGGACACCGCCGCCGCCATCGCCGCCATGCAGTCGGCCACCAGCGCCGGCTCGCGCATCAGGCAAGCGCCGAACCGGCCGCTCTGCACGCGGTCGGATGGGCAGCCTACATTCAAATTGATCTCGTCATAGCCGAAGTCCTCGCCAATCTTGGCCGCGGCCGCCAGGTCGGCGGGGTCGGAACCACCCAACTGCAGGGCCACCGGATGCTGGCCATCGTCGAAGCCGAGGAGCTTTTCGCGATCGCCGTTCAGCACGGCGCCGCTGGTGACCATTTCCGAATAGAGCAGCATCCGGCGAGACAGCACGCGATGCAACGACCGACAGTGACGGTCGCTCCAGTCCATCATAGGCGCACAAGAGAATCTATGTGATTGAAATTGCTGCATTTTTAACGTACATTCAAAGAGTTAGATAAGCGGCGTGTACACCTAAAATACGCTGAAACACGCCACTTTTCGCCACGGTACGACGCCTCACTGTACACAGGGAGTACACGAAAATTGGCCACGTTCGTGAAGCTCCCGTCCGGGTCCTGGCGCGCCGTTGTCCGCCGCAAGGGGCGCTATATAAGCGAGACCTTCCACCGGCGCGAGGACGCGCGGCGTTGGGCCACGGCGGCCGAGAGCACCATCGATCGGGGCGGCAAGCCCAAGTCCACCCGCATCGCGGACAAGCGGACCCTGGTTGACCTGATCGATCTGCATATCGAAGACCTCAAGTCGGTCGGCAAGAAGATCGGTCGAACCAAGCTCGACATGCTTAAGATGTTGAAGGCCGATCCGGTCGGGAAGCTGAAGTTCGCCGAACTGGACCGCCTTCCGCTCATCGCTTTTGGCAAGCGCCGCGCCAAGGGCGGCGCGGGTCCCGTGACGGTGGGCATGTATATCGGCACGATCAAGACCGTCCTGATCAGCGTCGCTGCGCTACATGACATTGAGACCAAGCCCGACCAGGTGGATGTGGCGCGTGTCGCCCTCACCCACCTCGGCCTGATCGGCAAGAGCAACGAGCGTGATCGGCGTCCCACCGACGAGGAACTTGAGCGGCTGTTTCTCTACTTCGACACCATGAACCGCCTGACCTTGCCGATGTCGCGGATTATGAAGTTCGCCATCGCCACAGCCATGCGCCAAGACGAGATTTGTCGCGTCGTTTGGGACGACTACCTGGCCCGCACAAAGATGCTGATCATTCGGGACCGAAAGGACCCTCGAAACAAGGCCGGCAACGACCAGAGGATCCCACTCCTGGCCGCGTCTGGTTTCGACGCGGTGGTCTTGATCGAGGTGCAGCGCGAGCTTCGGCGCAACGCCGAACAACGCATCTTCCCGTATAACGGCAAGTCGATCAGCGCCGCCTTCACACGGGCCTGCGCCAAGCTGGCGATCAACGACCTCCGCTTCCACGATCTCCGCCACGAGGGCACCAGCCGTTTGTTCGAGCTGGGCCTGCGCATCGAACAGGCCGCTCTGGTCAGCGGCCACAAGGATTGGAAGATGCTCAAGCGCTACACCCACCTCCGCCCGGAATCGATTCACGACGTCCTAGCTGGCAGAACGGCGGCCTGATCCCCACTCGACTGTCGCATCGCGGGCGGCGGTCTGACGACAGGCGAGCCTAGCGCTTCCGCAAGCCGACCTTGCAGTATCCGCCGGCGATAGCCCGCCATTGTGGTCTCAGGTCTCTCCGGCGACGCGCGAACACACGCGGGCGGTGATGATCTCGACAATCCTGGCCGCAGCCCGGTCCAGCGCGGCAGGATCCAGCCGATCGAGAGCGAGGCTGGCTAAGATTGCGTGTTGGGACTTTCGACGCTCTTGCGCATAGGCCAGATCATAATGGGCGGCCATCAAGGCTTCGGCGAGATCCGCCAGGGCTCCCGCCTCGACCATCTCGCGCCAAGCCGCGAGCCGCTTCTGGCTGGGATGGATCGGCAGGCGCTCGAGGATCGCCAACAGCGCCTCGCGCTGGTGGCCGATATCGCCATAGGCCTCGACCAGGTAGCGCGCCCGTTCCGGCAGGGGCGCGGTGACCTCGATCCGCGGCGCCCGGCGCATCGCCTCCCATAGCATCGGCGGCACGACGCGGTTGCCGATCTTGCTGGACTCGGCCTCCACGACCACCGGCCGCGCTGGATCGAGCCCGTCGAGCGCCGCGATCAGTTGGCTCTCGAACAGCTTCTGACCCGGTTGCGGCTGGCCGGACACCGCCCCGAACAGCGAGCCGCGATGACAGGCCAGGCCTTCCAGGTCGATGGTCTGCACGCCAAGGCGGGCCAGATCGTTGAGGATCGCCGTCTTGGCCGAGCCGGTGTCACCGTCCAGCAGGACCAGGTCCAGATCGCAGGGCGCGTCATAGAGTCTGGCCTGCACCCAGCGACGATAGGTCTTGTAGCCGCCCTCCAGCACCGCCGTCCGCCAGCCAACCCGCTGAAGGATGGTGGCCATGGCGTTGGACCGCTGCCCACCGCGCCAGCAATAGACCAGGGGTTTGAAATCCTCGGGCCGGTCGGCCAGGCTGGTCTCCAGGTGGTGGGCGATGTTGCGCGCCACATGGGCCGCGCCAATCCGGTTGGCCCGCAGCCGCGACTCCTGGACATAGATCGTTCCGACCTCGGCGCGCTGGGCGTCGTCGAGCACCGGCAGGTTGATCGCCCCGGGCAGATGGTCCTGGGCGAACTCGCCAGGACTGCGCACGTCGATGATCTGGTCATAGGCCGCCAGGGCGGCGGGATCGGCGGATTTCAGGACCTGAAGCGGCTTCATGTCCGCCTGAGGGTCCGCCACGGGTCGATCATCATCCTGTCGGGTCTCGTCATCATCGCTTTTCTCAGCGGCGACTATGCGCGACGCGCCGGGGAATCGT
>JACMOF010000278.1 GCA_014378155.1 Caulobacter sp.
CCCGGGGCGGTGAGCGCTGGACGTCAGCCCTTGGCCGGCGCCGCCGTCGAGGCCCGATCGATCAGGGTGAAGGGCAGGAGCTCATCGCGCGGCGGCTGGGTTTCGGCGCCGCTGTAGCGGGCCACGCCGTTGATCAGCATGCGCGAGGCCAGGGTGGACATCTCGACCAGCGGCTGGCGGATGGTGGTCAGCTGCGGGCGGCTGAGGCGGGGGACGGGGCTGTCGTCGAAACCGGCCACCGACACGCCGCCCGGCACGGCGATGTCGGCCTCGGCCGCGGCGGCCAGCGCCCCCAGGGCCATTTCGTCGGAGCTGGCGAAGATCGCGGTCGGGCGGCCGGGCAGGGCCAGCAGCGCCGTGGCGGCCTCGTGGCCGGACTCGAAAGTGAAATCGCCCTGGCGGATCCAGGCCTTTTCGACCTTCAGGCCGCGCGCCGCCATGGCGGCGACATAGCCCTCGCGGCGCGCCTGGCTGGCGCCATAGCGCTTGTCGCCCATGATGAAGCCGATCCGCGTGTGGCCCAGGTCCGCCAGGTGTTCGGTCATTTCTCGGGCGGCGGCGACGTCGTCCATGTGGACCCGCGCGCCCCGGCCTTCCGGTTTCTCCGGACCCAGGCGCACATAGGGCGTGCCGGACTTGTCGAGCAGTTCCAGCACCACGGCGTTGTCGCAGCTGGGCGGGGTGAGGATGACGCCGTCGGGCTTCAGGGCGGCTAGCAGGGCGCCGACCTCCTGGCGCACCTTGGGGTCGTCATGGTCGATCAGCTCCACCAGCAGGTGATAGCCCGCGCCCCGGCATTCCAGCGTCGCGCCCAATTGAATGCGCTGCAGGTAGTCCGAACCGCGCTCGCTGCGCCAGTGGTCGATGGTCAGGGCGGCGTCGGCGAAGACGGCGATCACGAACGAGCGCGACCCGGCCAGGCTGCGGGCCGACAGGTTCGGCGCGTAGCCCAGGGCGTTGGCCGCCTCGAGCACCCTGTCGCGCATCGCCGGGCGGACATTGGGTTCCTTGTTCATGACTCGGGAGACCGTCTTGATCGACACTTCCGCCCGCGCCGCCACGTCGTAGATCGTCACCGACGCCATGGGCCCGCCAAGTCTGGTTTGATAGGACTCATCTCCATGGCGTCAGCCTAGAGCAACTGGGCGGCATAAGGCGACGCTCGCTTTTGAAAAATCGGCGAGACGGGCGCTTTCGGTGGCGGTCCTGGCTTGTATCACCCGGCGGGCGAGGTCAGTGTCGCGCCAATCGCGGCATAGACCGCACGTTTTCGGGGGGCGTGATGTCGGCGGTGGAGGTCGAAGCGATCGATAAGGCAAGGCCGACCGTGCCCGTCAAGGCGGGCTTCATCGCCGCCTTCACGATCGCCCAGATCGGGGCCTATGTCAGCTTCATGCCCCTGATCCAGGTGCTGTTGCCGCTGAAGGCCGAGGCCATTGACCCGGGTCACAAGGCGGTGGTGCTGAGCCAGGTGGCGATCTGGGGCGCGATCGTCGCCAGCGTCGCCAACCTGCTGGCCGGAGCGATCAGCGACCGCACCACCTCGCGTTTCGGCCGTCGCCGGCCCTGGATGATCGCCGGGGCGTTGGGAACGGTCGCTTCCTATCTGATGATCATGCGCGCCCACAGCGCGGCCACTCTGATGCTGGGCGTGGTCTGTTTCCAGTTGGCCTTCAACCTGCTGTTCTCGGCTTTGTTGGCGGTGCTGCCGGACCGGGTGCCCGACGTCCAGAAGGGCCGGGTGGCGGCCTTTCTCAGCCTGGGCCATCCGATCGGCGCCATGGCCGGGGCGGTGCTGGTGGGCGGCCTGCTGTTCACCGAAGGCTCCCGCTACCTGGCGATCGGGCTCGTGCTGCTGATCGCCATCGCGCCCTTCGCGCTCAGCCTCAACGACGCGCCCCTGCCGATCAGCGAGCGGCCGACCCTGAAATGGCGCGCCTTCCTGGCCGACCTGTGGGTCAATCCGGTGAAGTATCCCGACTTCGCCCTGGCCTGGATCAGTCGGTTTATGGTGCTGGTCGCGATCACTCTGACCCAGTGTTACATGCTCTATTATTTGCAGGACGCGCTGCACTACACGCGCCTTTTCCCGGGCCGGCGGGCCGAGGAGGGCCTGGCCCTGCTGACCACGGTGGCCACCTGCGCCAATGTCACCTGCGGCATGCTGGGCGGCATGCTCTCGGACCGCCTGCGGCGTCGCAAGCTGTTCGCGGCCGGCGCGGCCCTGACTTTGGCGGCGGCGATGATCACCTTCTCGCTGGTGCCGGCGTGGCCGATCGTCGTCCTAGGCTTCCTGATCTTCGGCTGCGGGGCGGGCTGCTACTACGCCGTCGACATCGCCCTGGTCAGCCAGGTGCTGCCCTCGCAGAAGAACGCCGGCAAGGACCTGGGGGTGATCAACCTGGCCAACACCCTCCCCCAGGCCCTGGCCCCGGTGCTGGCCCTGTACTTCCTGGGGCCGACCCACGTGAACTATCACGCTCTCTATCTGGTCGCCGCGGGCCTTGCGACGGCTGGCGGCCTGGCGATCCTTCCGATACGGGGCGTGCGTTAGCGCTTCCGCGAGGGTCCCCGTGGCCGACCTGATCCCCATCGACGATCCCAACGACCCGCGCGTGGCACCCTATCGCGACATCAAGGAGCGCGACCTGGTCGGCCGCCAGGGCCTGTTCATCGCCGAGGGCGAGACCGTGCTGCGGGCCTTCGTCCGCGACAGGCCGGATCGAGTGCAGTCGCTGCTGGTCGATGGCAAGCGGGCCGACAAACTGGCGGCGGTGTTCGAGGCCCTGCCCGACGGCGTGCCGGTCTATGTCGTCGGCCAGGCGGTGCTGGACGCCATCGCCGGCTTCCACCTGCACCGCGGCGTGCTGGCCGTGGGGCGCAAGCCCGAGCCGCTGAGAGCGGAGGCCTTGTTGGCGCAAGCCGGCGAGCGGGCGGTGGTGCTCATCCTGATGGGCATCGCCAATCACGACAATCTCGGCGGCATCTTCCGCAACGCAGCCGCCTTCGGCGTGGACGGGGTGATCCTCGACGGCGACTGCTGCGATCCCTTCTACCGTAAGGCCATCCGCGTCTCGATCGGCGCGACGATGAGCGTGCCCACCGCCTGGCTGGCGCCGGGGGAGGACGTTGTGGCCTTGCTCGAGCGTCACGGCTTCCAGGGCCTGGCGTTGAGCCCGGCGGCCGACCAGACCCTGGCCGCGCTGGTCCCGCCGGCGCGCGCGGCGGTGCTGCTGGGCGCCGAGGGGCCGGGGCTGTCGGCCGAGGTGATGGCGCGGGTACGGACGGTGGGCATCCCGATGGCCGGCGGTTTCGACTCGCTGAACGTCGCCACCACCAGCGGGATCGTGCTGCACCACCTGCGGTTCGCGGGGGGTTAGGCGCCAAGGCAATGACACCGGTGACTTGCGGTGGCGAACGGGGGGTCCTACGGTTCCCGAAAGTTGCTTAGGGACGTCGCCATGTTGAACCGTCGGGGAACCCTGGCCAGCCTGACCGGCGGCCTGCTGGCCTCGGCCGTCGCGGGCGCCGCCCAGGCCAAGGCGAAACCTAAGACCCAGGCTCCTCCCATGGACCCCACGGAAATCCTGTCCCTGTGGCCCGGCGATCCGCCCGGCGCGAGCGGCGTCACGGTGGTCGAGACGATCATCGAGCGCGGGGACCCCAAGGGCCTGCGCGACCGCGCCGTGACCCACACCCGCAAGCCGACCCTGACCGTGATCCGCCCCGCCAAGCCCAATGGCGCGGCGGTGATCCTGATGCCGGGCGGCGGCTATGAGCGGGTGGTGACCGACAAGGAGGGCTTCGAGACCGCCCGCTGGCTGGCCGACCATGGCTATACCTGTTTCGTCCTGCTCTATCGCCTGCCCGGCGACGGGTGGGGCGCGGGGCCCGACGCGCCGCTGCAGGACGCCCAGCGCGCCGTGCGGCTGGCGCGGTCCAGGGCGGCGGCGATGAGGTTCGACCCGGCGCGCGTGGCGATCATGGGCTTCTCGGCCGGCGGGCATCTGGCCGCCAGCCTGACCACCCGCTTCGACGCCAAGGTCTATGACCCGGTCGACGCCGCCGACGACCTGTCGGCCCGGCCGGACCTGTCGTGCCTGATGTACGCCGTGGTTTCCATGGCCGACGGCCCGGCCCATGGCGGCTCGCGCAAGCAACTGCTGGGGCCCTCGCCGACGCCCGAGCAGATCGCGCTCTATTCGCCCGACCAGACCGTCACCGACCGCGTGCCGCCGGTGTTCCTGGTCCACGCCGCCGACGACAAGACCGTGCCGGTGGCCAACAGCCTGATGATGTTCACGGCCCTGAAGGCCAAGGCGGTCCCGGCCGAGTTGCACGTCTTCGAGGAGGGCGGCCACGGGTTTGGGATGCGGTCTATCACAGGCAAGCCGGTGGCGGCCTGGCCGGCGCTGTTCGCGACGTTCGCGGAGCGGCACGGGGTCTAGGTTAAATCCGCTCATCCCGGCGAATGCCGGCACCCAAATCCCAAAGCGATTGGGCGATCTGTATAAGCACAGCGCTCATGGCGTAAGCCCCAGCCCCTTCCCAATCCGCCCGCAACGGCGAGGCCGCGCCTTTAAACCCCGCTGGCGAGCTTGCTCTGGCGTCTGACCGAGCCAAAGACGGCCCGAAGGGCCGCCGCAG
>JACMOF010000279.1 GCA_014378155.1 Caulobacter sp.
ACAGCCGGTCGTCGGCGCCGCCGGCGAAGCCGTCCAGCCTGGCTCGGCCGCCTTCCAGGCGGCCTGTAACCTGGCTTCGGACGCCGTTCGCCTGGTCTGCTCGAACGAGGCCCTCGCCCACGTCCTGCGCCAGGTCAACTTCCCGCTCGCCGGCTACCTGCTGGGCCTGGCAGCCAACCTGGCCCTGCCCTCGGTCATTCTGATGATGATCTATGGCCAGACCCGGATCTTCTTCGTCATGGCCCGCGATGGCCTGCTACCGGAGAAGTTGGCGGCCATCCACCCCAAGTGGAAGACGCCGCACATCGTCACGATCGCCACCGGTATCTTCGTGGCCCTCGCTGCGGCCTTCTTCCCGGTTGGTCAGTTGGCCGACATCTCCAACTCCGGCACCCTGTTCGCCTTCTTCATGGTGGCGATCGCGGTGATGGTGCTTCGGGTGAAGGACCCCAACCGTCCGCGCCCGTTCAAGACACCGGTGATCTGGCTCGTAGCGCCTATCGCCCTGGCCGGCTGCGCCTTCCTCTATTTCAACCTGCCGCTGGAATCGATCCTCGTGCTGCCGATCTGGGGCACGCTGGGCCTGGTGATCTATTTCGCCTACGGCTATCGCAAGAGCCATGTCGGTCGCGGCCTGCGCGGCGAGGTCCATGAACTGGACGAGGATGCGCCGGCCACGGGCGTGGCTCCGATGCCAGGCGCGCCGGCCCCCGGCTCGCCTGAGGAACGGTCTTGATCTTGGGCTGACAAGCCTTAATTCGGACGGGCGGAGATCCTCGGATCTCCGCCCGTTTCGTTTGGAGTCGCCCCATGGCCGAAATGCCGATCCGCGCCGTTATCGCGCCGGTCACGCCGCTGCAGCAGAACTGCACGATCGTCTGGTGCGCCAAGACGATGAAGGCGGCGGTGATCGATCCGGGCGGCGAGGCGCCGCGCCTGATGAAGGCCCTGGCCGACAACGACCTGACCCTGGAAAAGATCTGGATCACCCACGGCCACATGGACCATGCCGGCGGAGCGGCCGAGCTCAAGCATCTGACCGGCGTTCCGATCGAGGGGCCGCACAGGGACGATCAATTCTGGATCGACCAGATCCAGGAGACCGGCGAGCGCTACGGCGTGCCGGAAGCCCGCAATTTCGTCACCGACCGCTGGCTGGATGACGGTGACGTGGTCACCCTGGGCGAGACCGAGTTCGAGGTCTTGCACTGCCCCGGTCACACGCCGGGCCACGTGATCTTCTTCCATCGCGAGGCGCGCTTCGCCCAGGTGGGGGACGTGCTGTTCAAGGGCTCGATCGGCCGCACCGACTTCCCGCGCGGCAACCACCAAGACCTGCTGGACGCCATCACTGGCAAGCTGTGGCCGCTGGGCGCCGACGTGCAGTTCGTGCCGGGCCACGGCCCGATGTCGACCTTCGGGGCCGAGCGGCGCAGCAACCCCTTCGTCAGCGACTTGGCGATCGAGTCGATGAATATCGAGGGCCGGGACTACGCCGCCCCGGTCAACAACTCGCCGGGTTAGAAACTGGTTCGCGGGCAACATTGCGACCCCGCTCGCACGGACGGGTTGCGCCCCTGTTTCAGCCGTGAAATCTGCTGGAGACGGGGGCGTGGAAAAAGCAAGTCATGGAAAGTTCGCAAGATCCCGCGACGTCGTCGGCCCCGCCAACCTCCGCCCACGTCGTGTCCCAGACCGGGCCCGACGCGGCTCGAGGCGCCCGCATCCTCATCGTCGATGACGATCCCGGCATCCGCGACGTCGTGGCCGAGTTCCTGGGTCGCCACGGCTACGCCATCGACACCGCCTCGGATTCCCGAACGATGGAGCAGGCCCTGGCCCGCGGTCCCGTCGATCTGATCGTGCTCGACGTCATGCTGCCTGGCGAGGACGGCTTGGCCATCTGCCGCCGACTGTCGGCCGCTGATGGGCCGGCTATCATCATGCTCTCGGCCATGGGCGAGGAGACTGACCGCATCGTCGGCCTGGAGCTCGGCGCCGACGATTATCTGCCCAAGCCCTGCAATCCTCGCGAGCTGCTGGCCCGGGTCCGCGCTGTGCTGCGCCGACGCCAGGAGCCGCGCGCCGTCGACGACGGCATGGGCGCGGCCTGCGAGTTCGCCGGCTGGCGGCTGGACCTGGTGCGCCGCGAGCTGCGTTCGCCCCAATCGGTGGTCGTCAATCTGTCGAGCGGCGAGTTCTCGCTGTTGCGCGCCTTCGTCGAACGTCCGCAACGGGTGCTGACCCGCGATCAGCTGCTTGACCTGGCCCGTGGCCGCGAAAGCGACGCCTATGACCGGGCCATCGACGTCCAGATCAGCCGCCTGCGCCGCAAGCTGGACGATGGCGGCGGCGGCGAGCTGATCCGCACCATCCGCAGCGAAGGCTACATGTTCACGTCCAAGGTCACCCGCACGCCATGATCGAGAGCGTCCGGGCTCCGGGGCCTAGGCCAAGGGGACCCAGCAGCGCGCCGCTGTTCGTCCAGGCCTTGGGTCTGGTGATTGTCACCCTGGTCGCGGCGCAATTGATCGCCATCGCGGTGGTCTTCACCCTGCCACCGCCGCCGCCCGAATTCTATCGGCTGAGCGAGATCACTCGGGCCTTGAAGACCGGCCAGACCGTGCAGTCGCGGGACGGCCGCGCCCTGGTCGTTCGCCCGCGCTCCAAGCCCATCCGTGGCTTGGTCGATAACCGTCGCCGCTCCGAATTCAAGACCGCGCTCGCCCGCGAGATCGGGACCGATCCGGCGAGGATCGAGATTGACGTCGACACCGGACCTCGGTTCTTCGTCCGCAATCAGAAACGCAACCAGCCCCAACGCCTGCCGCCACGAGACGGCGAGGCGGGCGGTCGGGAGGGCCCAAGGGGACCGGGTGGGCCCGGTGGCCCGGGTGGCCCGCCTGACAATTTCGGCGGTCCAGGCGGCCGTTCGGGAGATGGCCCAGACGGTCCCGCGCACCGGCCGCCGCGCCTGGACTTGGCCCGCGAAGAGCCCTTCATCTTCGGCGACTTCAAGCTGGCCATTCAGCAGGACGACGGCCGATGGACGATCGTCGAGCCCAAGCCGGCGTTCCGCTTCGACAGCTGGCAGCAGCGCATCCTGCTGATCCTGGCCCTTTCGGTGCTTTGCGTATCGCCGCTGGCCTGGCTGTTCGCCCGGCGGCTCTCGGGTCCGATCAGCGCCTTCGCCGGCGCCGCCGAGCGCCTGGGGCGGGATCCCCGCGCCGCGCCGCTGACGCTGTCGGGTTCGGCCGAGGTGATCGCCGCTTCCAACGCCTTCAACATGATGCAGGAGCGTTTGCGCCGCTATGTCGAGGATCGCACGGCGATGATCGGCGCGGTGGCCCATGACCTGCGCACGCCGCTGACCCGCCTTCGGTTTCGGATCGAGGCGACGCCCGACGACATCCGCGCAAAGCTCGCCTCGGACATCGACCAGATGGAGGCGATGATCGCCGCCACCATGGCATTCGTCCGCGACACGACCCGCCCGGCCGAGCGCACCAAGCTGGAACTGGCCTCGCTGCTCGAGAGCGTCATAGACGAGGCCGCCGAGACCGGCGGCCAGGCGGTGGTCGAGCGTGGCGAGAAGATCATCATCGACGGCGACCCCGTGGCCCTGCGTCGGCTGCTGACCAACCTTGTCGACAATGGCCTCAAGTACGGAGGCTCGGTGCAAGGCCGTGTGCACGTCAAGGATCGTCTGGCGGTGATCGAGATCGACGACGACGGTCCCGGCATCGCGCCGACGGAGCTGGATAGGGTGTTCGAGCCGTTCTTCCGCAGCGAGCCTTCACGCAACCGCGAAACCGGCGGCATCGGGCTGGGTTTGGCCGTCGTTCGTTCGGTGGCTCGAGCCCATGGCGGCGACGTCACCTTGCATAACCGCCCCACCGGCGGTTTGCGCGCCCGGGTCGAACTACCGTTCTAAAGTCAGGTTTGTTACGGTGACGCAAAAGCTGCGCCATACGCCAGACATGCGGGCGCGGTTCATCGGAAGAATGGAAACCATGACCCGCCTTCGCGCTACCTGCATTCTGATGTTCGCCGCCCTATGCCTGGCGGCCTGCGCTTCGGGCCCGCCGCAGGACGGCCCGCGCGGTGACTGGGGAAAGGCGCAGCGCGCTCGACCGTCGGACGACAATGACGGCCCCCGGCTCGCGCGTCGGCAGGTGTTCGTCAGCCCGGCCGGCGAGCCCTTCCGGGCCGAGGCCGGCGCGCCCTACCCCGTGGCGGCCTGGTTCGCCGGCGCGGACACCGATCATGACGGCATGGTGACCCGCGCCGAGTTCGTGGCTGACGCCGCGCGCTTCTTCGGCCTGGTCGACACTGACCACAGCGGCGTCATCGACGGGTTCGAGGTCTCTCACTACGAAGCCGAGATCGCGCCCGAGATCGTCAGGGCGTTCCAGGGGGCCGGCCCTCAAGGTCATGGCCGGCAAGACGCCGACGGACCGCCTCGCGGTGGCCGAGGTGGCGGCCAGGAGGGGCCCGGCGGCGGTGGTCTCGGCGGCCGTCGCGGAGGCCCCATCGGCGGGATGCTGCAGGGCGCAGCGCCATACGGTCTGCTCAACGAGCCGCAGCCGGTGATGGGCGCCGACAGCGACTTCGATCGCCGTATCAGCCGCGACGAGGCGATCCGCGCCGCCCGGTCTCGCTTTACCCTGCTCGACAGCTACGGTGATGGCCGGCTGCGACTGGCTGAACTGCCCCGCACGCCGGCTCAGGGTCGCGGCGAGGACCCGCCTAGGACGCCACCAACCCGGCGATGATGTTGATCCCCAGGGCCAGGACAGCGGTGTTGTAGAAATAGGCGCAGACCGCCTGGGCGGTGACGAGGTTTCGCAGTTTCCGGGTCAGGACGTTGTTGTCCGAGACCTGGAAGGTCGCGCCGATGCTGAAGGCTA
>JACMOF010000280.1 GCA_014378155.1 Caulobacter sp.
CTCCTTGACCAGTAGTTCGCCGCTCGCGGTCTTGACCACCACCCGGTCGCCACGGCGGGGCTCGACCGATGGCGAAACCAGAATGCGGTCGCCGTCGCGAAATAGCGGGGCGAGGGCGTCGCCGGTGATCTCCAGGGCATAGACCCCGTCCTCACCTAGTCCCGGAAAATCGATCTGGTCCCAGCGGGTCCCGACCGGCGCGCCCGCTTCGTCGAACACGCCGTCGGACCCCGCCTGGGCGAAACCGATCAAGGGCACGGCGCGCGGATTAGGCGGCCGGACCCGCTCTGTCAGAGCCGCGAATTCGGAAAATCCGACACCGGTGGCTTCCAGAACCTTGGCCAGGCTTTCGGTCGAAGGCCAGCGCGGCCGGGTGTCGCCCTCGCCGCGCTTGGAGCGGTTGAAGCTGGTGGGGTCGAGGCCCGCCATCTTGGCCATGGCCGAGGGGCTCATGTCGAAGCGCCTAGCCAAGGCGTCGATCGCAGTCCAGATTTCGGTGTGCGACAGCGACGACATAGGGCGTTCCTGAGCCTGGAAAGGCGTCCTGAAAATATGCCTACGCCCTAGGAATGTAAACCTAACCTCGGCAGGGTTAGTTGACGTTTACGTAAACGTTGACGTCGGATTGTCGCGGGCATATGGTGATCGCCGATAACCAACCGGCTCGTCCCCAGAAGTCGGGCCTGCCCAGGGAGGGTTTTGATGTTGGCCGACCTTCGACGTCCAGAACGCACTTTCACCATCCGACAGCTCTGCAACGAGTTCAAAGCCACGCCGCGGGCGCTGCGCTTCTATGAAGACAAGGGTCTGCTGACCCCGGCCCGCGAGGGCCTCAACCGCGTCTATTCCCATAAGGACCGCGTCCGCCTGCAGCTGATCCTGCGTGGCAAGCGCGTCGGCCTGTCGCTGTCGGAAATCCGCGAACTGCTCGACCTCTATGACGAGAACGATGACGGCGCGGCCCAGATGGCCCGCTCGCTGAAGAAGTTCCGGGAGCGCGCCAATGCGCTGGAACAGCAGCGCGAGGACATCGACGGCGCCCTGATCGAACTGCGCGAAGCTTGCGCCCGCCTTGAGCGGCGGCTTTCCGAAATTCGGCCCGACCTGCTGCCCCGCGCCGCCGACTATGACCAGGTGCTCCGCGCCCGGCTCGACGGTCACGGCGACGTCGCCCTCGGCAAATAGACTGCGTTTCCGCTCGCTTTGCACACGACCGCGATCGCGGGCGGATCCACATACCTTTTCTTCGACCAGCCCTCTCCCGACCTGCCTGACCAGGACTGATTCATGACCTACCAGCCGCCCGTTCGCGAATACGCCTTCCTTCTGCGCGACGTGCTCAACATTGATCAGCATGGCGACCTGCCCAGTTTCGCCGACGCGTCGTTCGAGACGGTCGAGCAAATCCTCGAAGCCGCCGGCCAGTTCACCGGCGAGGTCCTGGCCCCGCTGAACCACATCGGCGACCAGCAGGGCTGCGTCTGGAACAGCGACTTCACGGTCAAGACCCCCGACGGCTTCGCCGCCGCCTACAAGCAACTGTGCGAAGGCGGCTGGACGGGCCTGGGGTCAGACCCGGCCTATGGCGGTCAAGGCCTGCCCCATGTCGTCAACCTGGCCTTCAGTGAGATGTCGAGCTCGGCCAACATGGCGTTCTCGATGTATCCTGGCCTGGCCCACGGCGCCTATTCGGCCATCCACACCGGCGGCAGCGACGTTCAGAAAGACCTCTACCTGCCCAAGATGGTCTCGGGCGAGTGGACCGGCACCATGAACCTGACCGAGCCGCACTGCGGCACGGACCTGGGTTTGCTGCGCACGAAGGCGGTTCCGGAAGCCGACGGCGCCTACCGCATCACCGGCCAGAAGATCTGGATCTCGGCCGGCGAGCACGACATGGCCGACAACATCGTCCACCTGGTGCTGGCCCGCATCGGAGGCGCCCCGGCCGGCGTCAAGGGCATCAGCCTGTTCATCGTGCCAAAATTCCTGCCGAAGGAAGACGGCTCGGTTGGCGAGCGCAACGACGGCGTCAAGTGCGTCGGCCTCGAAGAGAAGATGGGCATCCACGGCAACGCCACCTGCGTCATGCAGTACGAGGACGCCAAGGGCTGGCTGATTGGCGAGGAGAACAGCGGCCTGAAGCTGATGTTCGTGATGATGAACGAGGCCCGGCTCGGCGTCGCGGTGCAAGGTCTCGCGCAGTCCGAAGTCGCCTATCAGAACGCGGTCGCCTATGCGAAGGACCGCCTTCAGGGTCGCTCGCTGACCGGGCCGAAGGCGCCTGACAA
>JACMOF010000281.1 GCA_014378155.1 Caulobacter sp.
ATCCGGGTGGAGTTCATGATCGACGTTCGCAATTCGCGCAGCCAGGCGGCGGTCGAGAAGCTGGGCGCCGACAAGGACGGCGTGCTGCGCAACCACAAGATCACCTGGACCGGCCACGTGCGCGACACCGCCGTGTTCTCGATCACCGACGCCGACTGGCCGGGGGTCAAGCAGCGGCTGGATTACCGGCTGCAGGAGAGTTTTGTTTAGGGGGTTAAAGCGGCAGCACCAGCTCCGTTCGCGCTCCGGTCGCGGCGCCTTCGAACACCAGCGTCCCGCCGATCCGCTCCAGCCGGAAACGGATGTTCTTCAACCCGTGCCCTCCGCCGGTGGCGTGGGTCGCATCGGCGACAGCGCAGCCGTCGTCGGACAACACGACCCGCAGCGCGCTGACCTCCTCGCGGACCTCGACTGACAACCGCGTGGCGCGGGCGTGCTTGATGGTGTTGGTGACAATCTCGCGGATCGCCGAGATCAGGGTCTTGTAGAGGGCGTAGTCCAGCACCCGGCGCTCGACGCCCGTCAAGGTGATGGGCCACACCAAGGCGATGCCCGCCGCCTTCAGCCGCTCGGCGGTTTCGTGGCGCAGATCGGCGAGGATCTGGTTCAGCTCGACTTGGTCGCCAGACAGGCCACTGAGGATGACGCGGATGTCGGCCATGGCGTCGCGGACGTCGCGTCGCACTTCGCGAACGTCCTCGCGGTGCAGGCTGGTCAGCAGCCGGGCGCTGACGTCGTCGTGCAGGTCGCGGGCGATCCGCTCACGCTCCTCCAGCACGCCGCGCGCATAGGAGTCGCGGGCGGCCTCGGCCTTGCCCATCAACAGGACCAGCTGGGCGACCAGCCGGGTGTCGGTGGCGGTGAACAGCCGCCGCCCCTGGAACGGATAGCGCAGGGTGGTCGCCGCCTCGCCCGCCGCGGCCGGCACCACCAGGGCCAAGCCGTCCTCCAGCAAAGCCGGGGCGCTTGGCGAGAGGTCGCTGAAGCTGACCTCCAGGGGATCGAACATCCGTCGCAGCAGGGCGGTCCAGTCGGCGCGACGCTCGGCGGCGTCGGGCTTGAAGGCCACCGACGCGGCCAGTTCGAACAGGGCGTCATCGCTGATCGCCGCCCGTCCGGCCAACCGCTTCCACACCCAGGCCCGTAGCGGCAGATAGACCAGCGCCACCACCACGATCGACACGCCCAGCGCCGCGCCGCCCTCGACATGCAGGGCCATGACCAGCAGGGCGTCCAGGGCCAGCAGGGCCAGGGCGGTCAGGGCGCCGATGACGATGCGATAGGCCCAGAGGTCGAGGTCGAACAGGCGGTAGCGCCCCACCGCCAGGGCCATGCCGCCATAGACGAAGATCAGCGGCACAAAGGCGAAGCCGTCGCTGGCCGCCGAGGGGCCGCCCAGCAGCTTGGGCGCGGCCATCATCACCACCAGCAGGCCAGAGCCGCACAGGGTGATAAGTCCGATCCAGCGCAGGGCCCCGCGATCCAGCGGGCGGTGCTCCACCCGCCGCCATTGCAGGGCCAGCAGGGCGGCCAGCACCGGCAGGTGCGCCAGCAGGCCGGCGTAATAGACGCTGGCCGGAAGCCACCCCAGTCCCCCGGCCAGGCCCCAGGCGATGGCGGCTAGGCCAGCCGGAACTAGCCAGAACGGTCGGGCCAACCGGGTCGGAAAGAACAGGAACTGCGCCACCGTCGCCGCCGAGCACAGGCTGCTGCCGATCAGGTTCAGGGCGTTCAGCGTCAACAGCAGGCGGCCGTCGGCGGTCAGTTCCTTGGCGTCGAACAGCGCGCCGCTGAAGGCCGTGACCAGGATGCCGAACGCGGCCAAGGCCAGCATCCGGGGCGCCCAGTCGCGCGGCCGCAGGGCCCAGATCCACACCCCGACCACGAACACCGCCAGCCCGCCGCCCAGCAGCATCCAGACGTCGAGAGACAGGTCCGACAGCGCGCGGGGACGGGCCGACAGGCTCAGGGTCTGGACGCGGCCTTCGGCGGCATAGCGGGCCCGAACTGGTCCCTCGGCGATCATCGCGGTCAGCCGCGTGCGGTC
>JACMOF010000282.1 GCA_014378155.1 Caulobacter sp.
GAAGACGACATCCGCCGCGCCCTCGACCGCCTGTTCACCGGCTTCTAGCGCTTATCGACCACGACCCGCCCGATCGGCGCTAGGGCCACGACGGCCAACTGCAGGTCCTTGATCGCGAAGGGGATGCCGATGATCGTCACGGCCTCGGCGACGGCGATGACCAGATGGGACAGGGCGATGTACCATCCGCCGAGCACAAACCAGATGACATTGAGCACGCAGCCCAGGCCGCCGGTCCCCAGGTCGCCTTGGCCAGTCATCACGTCACGCGACACGATTTCCTTGCCGAACGGCCAGAAGGCGAAGCCGGCGATGCGCCAGGCCGCGGCGGTATAGGGCAGGCCTACGACGGTGAGGGCCAGCAGAGCGCCGCCCAGCAGCCACAGCAGGCCGCTGATCCAGCCACCCATCACGAACCACAGGATGTTGAGCAACAGTCGGATCATCGCGGTCTCCAATGTCTTACGACGCCTAGCCGTGCGACGAATCGCGGGCCTTGTCGAGCTTGGCGCGCCGCGACGCAGGTGACGCCGCGTTGCCGGCCGGCTATGTGACGCGCCAGACACAAGATTGCCGCGCCGCGATTCCGTGACGCCGCACGCGACGAGGACTCCATGGGCCTGTTCCGCAAGACGAAGCACCAAGCCATCTCGCTGCCGGTCGGCGCCGCCCCCATCCCGACCGCGGTGAAGTTCCGCGGCTGCACCTTCCGCATGCCCGACCACTGGGTGATTACCAAGCAATTGCTGGACGGCAAGGATTACGAGCCCTGGGTGTTGGACTACTTCCTGCAGACGCTGAAGCCCGGCATGACCGTGCTGGACGTCGGCGCTAGCTGGGGCGCCTTCGCCCTGCCAGCCGCCAGGAAGGTCGGAGCCAGCGGCCAGGTCATCGCCATCGAGATGAGCCCTGGCAACGGCCGGGTGATCCTGGAAAGCGCCAAGGCCAATGGCGTGGAGAACATCCGGCTGATCCTGGTCGGCGTGTCCGACACCCTGGGCACCGCCTTCTTGCGTCGCCAGACGATGCACAACAACCACCAGCTGGAACCGTCGGGCGAGGCCGCGCCGAGCGACCTGGGCGACTACGACTTGGCCCCCGTGGTGCCGATTGACCTGCTGCGCGGCGAGTTCGGCAAGGTCGATGTGATGAAGATCGACATCGAGGGCATGGAATATCGCGCCTTCATGGGGGCCAAGGCCTTCATGGCCGACCAGAAGCCCATCACCTTCCTGGAATATTCCCCGGCCTTCCAGGCCGAGACCTCGCGCGCGGAAGGTTCGGCCCTGCTGAGCTTCTTCCTCGACATGGGCTATGGCGTCGAAATCCTGCACCGCAAAAAGCGGCGCGAGGCCGTGAAGGCGGCCAGCCCTGCCGAAGTGATTGCGAAAGTCGATGAAGCCTGGAAGCGCCATGTCGAGGACGACAACGGCACCCACCTGGACCTGTGCTTGAAGGCAAGGGGCTAGCAGGCCCCGCCTACTTGATCAGTTGCCACTTCTTGGCCCAGCGGCCCTTGCCGAAGCGGGTGAGGATCAGCAGGTAGAGGCCTGAATAGATTACCGTGCCGACGCCGACCGCGACCATGGCCCAAGTTCCGGGCGTGCGCCACGGCGGCGGCAGAAGCCAGTTGTGCGGCGGTGATGTCAGTTCCCACCAAAGCCCGCCCACCCAGGCCAGCGAGAACAGCAGTACGGCCGGATAGCGCAGCAGCGGGCTCTTCTGGACCAGCAGCAGGAACTGGACGAAGGCCACGGCCAGGAAAGCCGCGATGGCTGCGCCAGCGGTCAGCCAGCCGTTATGAGCCAGAAGTTTGACCCGGATGGCGGCGGTAAAGGCGGCCCACAGCGGCGCCCAAAGCACCGGTCCGAACATCAGCAAGAAGATGCCGACGCCGACCACAAGGCCGATCCCGCCGCCGATCACCTTGCCTGCCGCTTCGCCCGCGTGATGGGCCTGGCCGTGGGGGTCGCCGCTGGGATTGTCGGACGAAGTCTCCAGCGTCGTGTTCAGCGGCGTGGGCGGGCCCTCGGGCTCGACCCACAGCATGTTCGACGTCTTTGGATCGTCCCGCCGCGCCATCAACTGCGCCGGCTGACCGCGAAGTCGGCCAGGCTTTCCAGGCTGGAGCGCCATTCGTTGGCCGGGAAGCCCGCCAGGGCGCCCTTGGCCTTGTCGGCATATTCCGAGGCCAGGTCGAGGGTTGCCTCCAGCGCGCCCGTGCCGATGGTCCGTTCGCGGGCGCGGCGGAAGTCGGCGTCTGTCTGCTCGCGACGGCCGATGGCCCGCTCCCAGAACTCGGCCTCGCGGGGGCCGGACCGGGCGATGGCCAGCAGCAGCGGCAAGGTGGCCTTGCCTTCGCGGAAGTCGTCACCAGCGTTCTTGCCCAAAGCCTCGGTCGTGCCGCCATAGTCCAAGGCGTCGTCGGCCAGCTGGAAGGCCAGGCCCAGGTTCATGCCATAGGCGCGCAGGGCGTCGGACTGCACGGCCGGCACTCCGGCCGAGACGCCGCCAGCCTCCGAGGCCGCGGCGAACAGCTCCGCGGTCTTGGCGCCAATGATTTCCAGATACAGCGACTGCGAAAGGTTCAGGTCGTGGCTGCGGGTGAGTTGTAGAACCTCGCCCTCGGCGATGACGCGGCTGGCCTTGGCCAGGATCTCCAGCGCCTTCATCGAATTCGTTTCGACCATCAGCTCGAAGGCCCGGGCGAAGAGGAAGTCGCCCACCAGCACGCTTTGCGCCGCGCCCCAAATCAGGTGCGCCGCCATCTTGCCGCGCCGCAGCTGGCTGCCATCGACCACGTCGTCGTGCAGCAGGGTGGCGGTGTGGATGAACTCGACGGCGGCGGCCAGCTTGAGGCAGGTGTCGTCGCCCGACCCGGCCAGGCGCGCGGCGGCCACGGTCAGCAGCGGGCGCAGGCGCTTGCCGCCGGCGGCGATCAGGTGCTCGGCCAAGGCCGGGATGACCGGCACTTCGCTCTGCATGCGCGCGGTGATCAGGGCATCGACCCCGGTCATGTCGGCGGCGGCCAGCCGCACGAGACGATCCACCGATCCCGGCTCCCGGGCGAGGGTCGCTGCAGCTGCGTCCAAGACAATACTCTCCCTGACTGACGCCCGCCGGGGGTCGGCGTGCGCCTTGCGTCTCGCGGGCTTGATCAGCCGTTGCGAGCGACAATGGTGGCGGGATAGGTCAGGGTCAAGGCGAGCACAAGGCTTGAAACGTTGCCGAACGAGATCCTCCCCCCTGGACCGCCCCTCGGGGTCACTGAAGATACCGTGCTGGGCGGCCGCATCAGGCTGCGCCAGGCCGTGTCCGGATACCGGGCGGGCATGGACGCCGCCCTGCTGGCGGCGACCTGCGACGCCCGGCCCGGCGATCGCGTCATCGAGGCAGGATGCGGCGTTGGGGGGGCCCTGCCGGGCCCCCCAAGGCGCCCCCCCCGCACCCCCGTCCTCGGGCCGGGGAGCGGTCCCGCCCGCCCCGGCGAGCGCGTCATCGAGGCCGGATGCGGCGTTGGCGGCGCCCTGCTGGGCGCCGCAAGCCGCCGACCCGACACCCGATTCGTCGGACTGGAGCGCGACCCGGCCGCCGCCACATTGGCGCGCGGCAATGTCGCGCTCAACGGCCTGGAGGCTCGGGTCGAGATCATCGAGGGCGATGTCGAGGCCGGCTTTCGGGCGCTCGACCTGCCCTTGTTCGACGCGGCGATTAGCAATCCGCCGTTCTTTGACGACCCTGGCGCCCTGCGCGCCCCGGCCGCGGAAAAGTCCGGCGCCTGGATGGCGGATGGCGGCCTGGCGGCCTGGACGGTCTTTTGCCTGAAAGCGGTGCGCGAGGGCGGGACGGTCACCCTGATTCACCGCGCCGACCGGCTGGGCGACATCCTGACGCTACTGGCTCCCAAGGCGGGGTCGTTCAGGATCCGCCCCATCGCGCCGTTCGCCGACGCTCCGGCCAAGCGGGTGATCGTCCGGGCGATCAAGACCGGCAAGGCGCCGCTGGTGCTGTTGCCGCCCCTGGTGCTGCATGAACGGGAGGGCGCGGGACACACGGTGCGGGCGGAAGCGATCCTGAGGGGGGAAACGGGGCTGGGATGGAGTTAGCCGTTACTTGCCCCCTAGGGGTCGCTTCGCGATCGTCTTCCCCCATAGGAGGAAGAGCTCAGGCGCGCTGGGCTCCGCGCCCCATGGGGGACGGACAGGCGGCGAAGCCGCCAGGTGGGGGCAAGTGGGCGAATAGACCCTACTCAGCGTACAGCGCCAAGGCGTCCAGGCACATCTCCAGCCCCGTCAGGTCGTGCAGCGTGTCCTCGGTGATGATCACGAACAGGCGCCGGGCCTCGGCCCACAGCATCACCGTCTCCGGCAGGCCGAAGTCCTCGACCACGCAACCGTCGCCATCGCGCCAGACGCCGGCCTCGTCGCGCTGGGCGCCGACATGGGCCTCGACCCGGTCGACATATTCGGCCTCGATTTCGTCGGCGACGTTGAGATAGGCGAAGACCGGCTTGCCCAGCCCAGCCAACACCCCGGCCTCGAAGGCGGCGCTGGCGGCGCAGGACGGACCGCGCCAGGGCGTCAGGTTTATCACGCCGGCGTCGGCCTGACGCAGCTTCGCCATTCTTTCGGTGTAGAGTTCGCGGGCTTGGATCTCGGAATCGCTGGGATCGCTCTCGACGATGGCGGGCGCCGTCAGGCCGGTGAAGCCGAAGTTCAGGCACAAGGCGCGTTGCCGGGCGGCGTGCGGCTCGGCGTCGGGCAGCCAGGGTTCGGGGCCGGCCAGCCATAGGGAACGGACAGGTCTCATGAGACCTTAGAGCTTGCGCAAACGGGATGCTGTCAACCGCCTTGAAGATGTCGCCCCCCATCGGGACCACGATCCACCGTCGCACCCTCCTCGCCGTCGTCGGCTCAAGCCTGCTGCCTGCCTGCGCGCGCGCCGCGCTGAGCGACCCCTGGCTCGCCTATGAGCGCCGCCTGCGGACTCAGTTGGCCCAGCGACGCGGCGACTTCGATCCAGATTTCGAACAGGACCTGGCCGATCTGGGCGACATCTTTCGGCGCGCTCGAGGCCTGCGAAACCTGACGCCCGATCCCGGCCTGATCCTGGCGGCCCGGGCCCATGCCGCTGACGTGGCCCGCACCGGCGTGTTCGACCACATGACCCCCGAGGGTTTCGGACCTGCGGCCCGCGTCGGCCTGCTGGCCCGCGACCTGATCGGCGCCCCGGCCGAGAACATCGCCGAGCGGCTCAACGCCATTGGGCCAGTGCGTCCCGACCAGATCATGGGCCAGTGGAAGACCAGCCCCGGCCACCGCGCCAACCTGCTGGCCACGGGCTTCACCCATGTGGGCTACGGCGTGCTTCGCCGGGGGGCCGAGGTGATTGCCGTGGGCGCCTATGCCGAGGTCTCGGCCCGGCTGGCTGGCCCTGCCCCGCTACGGGTGTCGTCCGTGGACGCCATCGGCGAGGCCCTGGCCCGCGCCACCCCGCGCATCGATCAGTTCTCGGTGTCGGAGCCGGGCGCCGAGCCCCTGATCGAGACCTATCTCGAAGGCCCTGGCCCCCAAGCCCTGCCGCCGGGCGCCTGGCAACTGCGCCCGCACCTTTCGACCGGGGAACACAAGTATCAGGTCGCCTGGGGGCCGGTGTTCGTGTTGGGGTGAGATTCCAAATTCCGCTCATCCCGGCCAATGCCAGGATGAGCGGTTGAATGGGTTTGGTGGACGAAAAACGGCGAGCCCCCGCGAGCCCGCCGTCTGACGTTTCAGCGATGGCGCAAAAGCCTAGTTCTTGGCCACGTCGCCCAGCTTGTTCTTGGCGATCCAGGGCAGCATGGCGCGCAGGCGGCCGCCGACTTCCTCGATCTGGTGCTCGGACGCCCGGCGACGGGTGGCCTTGAACGAGGGTTGTCCGACCTGGTTTTCCAGCATGAAATCGCGGACGAACTTGCCCGACTGGATGTCTTCCAGCACCCGCTTCATCTCGGCCTTGGTCTCCGAGGTGACGATGCGGGGGCCGGTGACATATTCGCCGTACTCGGCGGTGTTGCTGATCGAGTAGTTCATGTTGGCGATGCCGCCTTCATAGATCAGGTCGACGATCAGCTTCAGCTCGTGCAGGCACTCGAAATAGGCCATTTCCGGCGCGTAACCGGCTTCGACCAGCACTTCGAAGCCGCAGCGGATCAGCTCGACCGTGCCGCCGCACAGGACGGCCTGTTCGCCGAACAGGTCGGTCTCGCACTCTTCGCGGAAGTTGGTCTCGATGATGCCCGAGCGGCCGCCGCCGATGGCCGACGCGTAGGCCAGGCCCAGGTCGTGGGCGTTGCCCGTGGCGTCGTGGTGGACAGCGATCAGGCAGGGCACGCCGCCGCCCTTCTGGTACTCGCCGCGCACGGTGTGGCCGGGGCCCTTGGGGGCGACCATCAGGACGTCGATGGTGTCCTTGGGCTCGATCAGGCCGAAGTGGACGTTCAGGCCGTGGGCGAACAGCAGGGCCGCGCCGTCGCGGATATTGGGGGCGATCTCTTCGGCATAGATCGCCCGCTGATGCTCGTCGGGCGCCAGGATCATGATCAGGTCGGCCCAGGCGGCGGCCTCGGCCACGGTCATGACCTGCAGGCCCCCGGCCTGAGCCTTCTTGGCGGTGGCCGAACCGGCGCGCAGGGCGACGGCGACGTTGCTGGCGCCCGAGTCGCGGAGGTTGAGAGCGTGCGCGTGACCTTGCGAGCCGTAGCCTACGATCGCGATCTTCTTGTCCAGGATGCGGGCGAGGTCGGCGTCGCGATCATAATAGACGCGCATGTTTTTTCTCCAGGACTGGTCAAATCAGGCCGTCCCGCGCAACGGCGGAGCGACAAAGGCCGGGCGTTTGAGCGTTTTTTTGCCGTTTCGTCAAGGCGATGACGGCAGAACGTTGTGACCTTA
>JACMOF010000004.1 GCA_014378155.1 Caulobacter sp.
ATCCTGTCGGTGCTCATGCCGCAACTGATCGCGCTCGAAGAGGCCGGCGACGCCGACGGCGCGCTTAACATCATCGAAGAGGTCAAGGCCATCCTGTGGGAAGGGCGCAGAACCCGACACTGACCCTCGCATACCTCAGGTTGCTTATCGCGAGGCGGGGCTTGTTGCATGGTGACGCTCAGGTTTCAGTCTGAGCGTTGCCCCGCCTTGCAGATTCACACGCTTTTTTCGTTGGGCCTGGCCACGGTGGTCTGCGGCGCCGCTATCGGCTTCGGCGACTACAGCGCGCGTCGTATTGGCCTGGCGGCGGGGCTGGCCTGGGCGGGGTCGCTGCTCGTCCACGGCAACGACGCCTATAATGTCGACATGGCGATCATGGCGATCGACACCGCGACCCTGGTCTATTTCGGCTTCATCTCCATCCGGGCGAGGCGACTCTGGACCATCATAGCTTCGGCGTTCCAGGCGATCGTCGTGGCGTCGCATGTGGCGACGACGATCGACCTGCGCGTGACCCTGGGCACCTTCTATATGAGCATGGCGATGTGGAGCTACGGCATCCTGGCCTGTATCGCCTTCGGAACCTGGGCCGGATGGCGCGCCAATCGCCGAGCGACCGCCAACACGGAATTCTGACCTCTCAGCCGAGATCCTTGCGTCGATCGATGTCGAAGAAAACCCCGACATCGAGGGTGTCGATCAGCTTCAGCCGCGTTCCGGACCGCGCCAGCACGCCCTGCGCGCCCACATCGCCGGTCAGGCCCAGCAAGGCGGCGAAGTGGCGCCGCGCGAACAGCACCGGGTGGCCTCGCTGAGCGCCCAGGCGCGGCGCGGCGGCGTCGAAACCGTCGCTCAAGGCGGCAGCCAGGGCGCGCGGAACCGCTGGCGGTATGGGTGGCATGTCCCCCAGGAAGACAAAGACGCCGTCGGTGTCGGCCTGCAGGGCGGCGACCGCCGTCCGCAGCGACGCCCCCATGCCATCCGCAGCGTCAGCCACAGTGACCACGCGCAGTTTGGCCTCGCGTCCCAGGGCGCGGGCATGGGCCTGGGCGGCGTCCGCCAGGTCCGGATCGCCGTCGGTGGCCAGGATGACGCCGCGCACGGGAGCCGCGAACGCCGCGTCGAGAGCGCCGGCAATCAACGGGCGGCCCTCGAAGGTCGCGGTCAGCTTGCGTCCACCAAACCTGCGGCCGGCCCCGGCCGCCAGAACGATCGCCTCCAACCGCGTGCTTTCACTTCCCGCCATGCCGCCCCGCGCCTATCTTAAAGACCGCATGACGCCCTATGACGCCAGTCCCGCGCAAGCGCTCTCGACAGAGTCCCGCTTGCAGCCCCGCCTGATCGACGGTTTTGGCCGCGCGGTGACCTATCTGCGCGTCTCGGTCACCGACCGGTGCGACCTGCGCTGCACCTATTGCATGGCCGAGCACATGACCTTCCTGCCCAAGGCCGAAGTGCTTTCGCTCGAGGAACTGGATCGCCTGTCCTCGGCTTTCGTGGCGCTGGGCGTGCGCAAGCTGCGGCTGACCGGCGGGGAGCCTTTGGTGCGCAAGGGGATCATGACCCTGGTCGAGCGGTTGTCGCGCCACCTGGCGACCGGCGCGCTGGACGAGCTGACCCTGACCACCAACGGCACCCAGCTGGCCCAGCATGCGGCCGACCTGGCGCGACTGGGCGTGAGGCGGGTCAATGTCTCGCTCGATACGCTCAAGCCCGAGCTGTTCCGCAAGTTGACGCGGGGCGGCGATCTTTCGAAGGTCCTGGCCGGGATCGACGCGGCCCTGGCGGTGGGCATCGAGGTCAAGATCAACGCCGTTGCCCTCAAGAACGACAACGCCGCAGAACTGCCGGCTCTGATCCAGTGGGCCCATGGCCTGGGCGCCGACATGACCCTGATCGAGACCATGCCCCTGGGTGAAATCGACGAGGACCGCACAGCCCAGTATTTGTCGCTCAAGGACGTGCGTCGCGATCTGTCGTCGTTCTGGACCTTGACCGATCTGGCCTACGCCACCGGCGGTCCGGCGCGCTATGTGCGGGTCGAGGAGACCGGCGGCCGCCTGGGTTTAATCACGCCGCTCAGCCACAATTTCTGCGAGGCCTGTAACCGGGTTCGCCTGACCTGCACCGGCACGCTGCACACCTGCCTGGGCCGCGACGACGCCAGCGACCTGCGGGCGGTGATCCGCGCCGGGGCCGACGACGCGGCGCTGGACCAAGCGATCTTCGCGGCGATCGGCGCCAAGCCGCAAGGGCACGACTTCCAGATCGACGGCGCGGGCCCCGCCGTGGCGCGGCACATGTCCACAACGGGCGGCTGAGCGTGGCGCGGGTGCTGCTCTTTGGACGCTTGGCCGACCAGGCGGGCTGGCGCGACCGGGTCGTTGAGGCTTCGTCCCTGACCGCGTTGCGAGATGCTCTCGCTGCTGTCGATCCGAGCCTGGCCGAGGCGCTCTCCGGCCCTGGCGTCCAGGTGGCCGTCGACAAGGCCATCGTCCGGGGCGAAACGTTCCTGGCGGCGAGCGCCGAGGTGGCCTTCCTGCCGCCGATGAGCGGCGGGTGGTAACCCTCACCTCCGAGCCGTTCGAGCCGGGCGCCGTGTTGACCACGTTCTGCGCCGGCCGGAACGAGACCGGTGCGGTGGCCAGCTTCACTGGCCTGGCTCGCGCCGAGCACGGCGCGGCCCTGGCGCTGGGGCTTGAGGCTTATCCCGGCTTCACCGCCGCGGCGATCGCCGCCTTCGCGGAAGCGCCCTGGGCGCGGTTCGCCCTGCAGGACTATGTCCTCATCCACCGCACTGGGCGCCTCGCGCCGGGTGAGGCGATCGTCTTCGTGGCCCCCCCCGCCGGCCACCGCCGCGCCGCCTTCGAGGCCTGCGATTTCCTGATGGACTATCTCAAGAGCCGCGCGCCCTTCTGGAAGAAGGAGCACAGCCCCGGCGGCGGGCGCTGGATCGAGCCGACGGCTCAGGATAGGACCGACGCTCAGCGTTGGGACTAGGAGAGAACAGATGTCGGCAGCGGGTCTCACCCCAGGTGGCGGTATCAAGCCCGACCTTCCGTTTACGCCGGTGCGCGTGGCGATCCTGACCATTTCCGACACCCGCGACGAAGAAAGCGACACCTCCGGCCAGGTGCTTGTCGAAAGGGTCAAGGCCGCAGGCCATGAATTGGGCGGCCGGGCGGTGGTGCGCGACGATGTCGAGCAGATCCGCCGGACAGTGCGCGACTGGATCGCCTCGGGCCAGGTCGACGCCATCGTCACCACCGGCGGCACCGGCCTGACCGGCCGCGACGTGACCCCGGAAGCCCTGGAGCCGCTGTTCGACAAGAAGATCGACGGCTTTTCGGTGGTGTTTCACATGGTCAGCTATCAGTCGGTGGGCCTGTCGACCCTGCAGTCACGGGCGACGGCGGGCCTGATCGACGGGGTCTTCGTGTTCTGCCTGCCGGGCAGCAACGGCGCGGTGCGCGACGGCTGGGACAAAGTCATCGCCGCCCAGCTCGACAGCCGCCACAAGCCCTGCAACATGGTCGAGCTGATGCCCAGGCTGTTGGAACAGTGACCCGCCTGACCCACATCGATGACCAGGGCCGGGCCCGCATGGTCGACGTCTCGGACAAGGCCGCGACGGCCCGCGAAGCGATCGCCGTCGGCTTCGTACGGATGACCGCCGAGACCCTGGCCCTGGCCATCTCCGGGACGGGTCGCAAGGGCGATGTTCGCGCGGTGGCCGAGATCGCCGGCGTCATGGCCGCCAAGCAGACCTCGAACCTCATCCCTCTGTGCCACCCCCTGGCCCTGTCCAAGGCCGAGGTGTCGGTCGAGCCGGCCGAGGACGGCCTGGCGGTGCGGGCCCGCGTCAAGACGACTGGCCCGACCGGCGTCGAAATGGAGGCCCTGACCGCCGTGTCGGTGGCCTGCCTGACGATCTACGATATGCTGAAAGCCGCCGAGAAGGGCATGGTTATCGAGGCCGTGCGCCTGATCGAGAAGACCGGCGGCAAGTCGGGTGACTGGCGAGCCGAATAGGCCAGCCTACCCCGCCGCCCTCCTGGCCAAGGCCGGCTGCCCGTGGCGGGTGGCCATGATCTCGCCGATCACCGCCACGGCCACCTCGAACGGCGCCTTGCCGCCAAGATCCAGCCCGATCGGCGCGCGCAGCTTGGCCAGGTCGCGTTCACTGACCCCCGCCGCCCGCAGCCGGTCCAGCCGCTCGCCCAGCCGTCGCCGCGCTCCCAGCAGCCCGACATAGGGCGCGGCCGAGGGGAGGGCGGCCAGCAGGGCGGCGTGGTCGATGTCCAGGTCGTGGCCGCAGATCGCGACGGCGGTCCAGGCGTCCAGACCTATGGCGACCAGCGCGGTTGGCACGCTGTCGCGGCGATACCGGACGCCCGCGGGCGGCGGCGGGGTCAGGGGGCCCTTGGGCCGCACCAGCGTGGTCTCGAACCCTGGCTGGGTCCCCAGGCTGGCCACGGCCAGGGCCGTCGGGTCGCCCCCCAGCACGACAAGGCGAGGGGTCGGATCGAAGGCTCGGGCGAAGCCCTCCGGCCAGGGCGCGGTGAATTCGGCCAGGGGGCCGCAGACCCGTTTCCCGCCGTCGCTGATCCAGATCGCCGGCCGCCGCTCGGCCCAGAGGGTCAGCAACATGCGGGCGGCTGGATCGCCAGGGTCGATGCGCTCGACCAGAATCTCGACCCGGGCGCCGCACAGCAGGCGGATGTCCGGCCAAGGACTGCCCTCGCCATAGACCAACCGTCGCGGTTGGCCGTCGGCCAGGCAGGCGCGGGCATGGTCCTCGACATCGGCCTCGATGCAACCGCCCGAAAGAAAGCCGGCGCGCGAGCCCTCGCTGAACACCATCTGCGTGCCGATGGGTCGCGGGCCGCCTTCGCCCAGGGAAATAATTGTCGCCAGCGCCGCCGGGCCGTGGGCCAGGGCGGTGGCCAGCGCTGGACGGATATCCTCGCAAAGGCCGTACAGCGGCCAATCTCCGGCGATTTCAAAGGTCAGGTCGAGCACTGGATCAAGGGGCTTCATCGCGGACGACATTAACCCCTCGGCAAGTTTCCAGAAACGCCTTCTTCAAACCTTGGCGCGTAGTCTTCTCACCACTGGTGTTCCAATCCGCACGGATTTCCATGTCGCCTTCGGTTTCAAAACTTGGTCTTGCCGCCGCCCAGTTCGGACTGGACGGCATGAGCGCGTCGCCGCGCGCTCGGTCGCCGGAGACCGAAGCCCGCGACATCCTGGGCATCGCCGCCCGCGCTCAGCTGTCGGTGCTCGACGTCTCGGGCAATCATGGCCGCGCCGAGTCGGTGCTGGGAGACCTGATCCCGCGCCCCGTGCCGTTCCGCGTCACCATTCCCGCCGCCCGCGCCGATCGCGGCCCCGACTTCGTGGAAGCCGAGGCCCGCGCCTGCCTGCGCCGCCTGGCGATCGAACGCGCCGACGCCATCATCGTCTCGTCGCCCTCGGAACTGTTCGGCGTCCACGGCGCCGCCGTCTGGGATCGCCTGGCCCGCCTGCGCGACGAGGGGCTGTTCGCCAAGATCGGCGTCGCCGCCCACGCCAGCGACGATCCGGTGGGCGTCGCGCGCCGCTTCAAGCCCGACATTCTTCAAGCTCCAGCCTCCTTGCTCGATCAGCGCCTGCTGGCCGACGGCTCGCTGGCCCGCATCGCCGGTCTCGGGATCGAGGTTCAGTTGCGCTCGATCTTCTTGAACGGCCTGCTGTTCCTGCCGCCCGACCGCGTTCCGGCCCAGCTGAAGGGGGCCTCTGGCCGCCTGTCACGGGTGCGCCGGATGATCGCCGAGGGCCGTTCCGACCCCCTTCAGGCCGCCCTGGGCTTCGCCCTGTCGCGTCCCGAAGCCAGCGCCGTGCTGGTCGGCGTGACCTCCGCCGCAGAACTGTCGGCCGTGGTCGCCGCCGCCTCCAGCCCGCCGCCCGACCTCGACTGGGACGACATGGCCATCGACGATCCGGTGGCGCCCGACCCGCGACGTTGGGTCGCCTGACGGCCAGGCGAATCAAAGCCCAGCCTTCAGAAGAAGCTGGGAAATATGAGGGAGCCGAACGCCATGATCCTCGCCGTCGTCCAGGCCCGCATGGGCTCCAAGCGCCTGCCGGGCAAGGCTGTCGCCACCCTGCAAGGCGAGCCGATGATCCTGCGCCAGCTCGAGCGGCTGCGGGCCTGCCGGCGCCTCAACAAGATCATCGTGGCCACCAGCGGCGAGACCGATGATGACGGTCTGGCCGGCCTGGTGGTGTCGCGCGGATA
>JACMOF010000283.1 GCA_014378155.1 Caulobacter sp.
ACCCACCTGACCTTTGTCGGCAAGCTGCAAGACAGCCTGGACGCCGGCGTCGGCAACCTGGTGGACGCCGACCTGGCCAAGGAAAGCGCCAAGCTGCAGTCGCTGCAAACCAAGCAGCAACTGGGCGTGCAGGCGCTGTCTATCGCCAACCAGTCGTCCTCGTCGATCCTGAGCCTGTTCCGATAGGAACGAAGATGGAGGCGGGTCTTCGGGCTCGCCTCCGCCTTTCTCTCGCGCTTCCGCGCTAGGGGAGGGATCACCAGAGGAGCCGCCCTAACCCGGCCGCGATAGGAGTCATGGAAAACAAAGTCGCGTTGACGCCCATTCTATCGGAGTCGTCCACGCCCCCCTCGACTATCGTTCCGACCGTCCCGGGTTTGCCCGCGAGCGGCGTTCTCAAGTCCGCGCCAAAGGAAGCCGCGACCGTGGAAAAGCTGGCCGTGGCCGATGGTCCCCAACCGGGAGATCTTCGCCTGGTGATCGAGCAGGACGCCAAGACCGGCACCTACATCTACAAGACAGTGGATCGGCGGACTGGCGACATCCTGCAGCAGTTCCCGCGCGAAGACGTCCTGCGCTTCAAGCAGGCCGAGCACTACGGCCCGGGCGAGGTTTTCGACGGCCTGACCTGAAGGGTCAAGCCGCCCTCTGTCATGATCGCCGCGACCTGGCGTCGCAGGCGAAACATGGTTTACGCGCGTTAACCATATTCTTACTCCCTGAGCTTCAATCTGGTGGCCGACCTGCTCGGCCGCCGAATCGCGTTCCGAGCCCCATTGGCAAGAACCGCCGTTCGGAGACCGTGATGACGCTTAGCGTGAACACCAATCAGCCCGCGCTGATCGCTCTGCAAAACCTCAACAAGACCAATGACGAGATGTCGGGCGTCCAGAGCCGGATCAACACCGGGCTCGCGATTTCCAGCGCTAAGGACAACGCCGCCGTCTGGTCGATCGCTCAGGACCAGCGGGCCGACCGCTCGGCGCTGTCGGCTGTGAAGATGAGCCTGGACCGCGCCACGTCGATCACCGACGTGGCCCTGGCCGCCGGCGAATCGGTCTCCGACTTGCTGACGCAAATGCGTGAAAAGGTGGTCGCGGCCAAGGACACCTCGCTGTCGACCTCGTCGCGCAAGGCCCTGAACGCCGACTTCCAGGGGCTACTGAAGAACCTGACCCAGGTGGTCAACAGCGCCGCTTTCGACGGCGCCAACATCCTCAACGGCAGCGAACCGGCCAATATCACTTTCCTGGCCGACGCCGACGCTGTGGCATCGATCACGCTGAACCTGCAGAACCTGTCGCTGGGTGGGACGATCAATACACTGGCGGCGACCGACAACATCACCACCACGACCTTGGCCGCCTCGGTGCTGACCAAGCTGGACGCCTCGCTGAGCGCTGTGAACCAGGCCGTCGGCTCGATTGGCTCGCAAGCCAAGCAGATCGACGCCCACAATACTTTCATCTCCAAGCTGAACGACGTGCTGGAAAGCGGCGTGGGCAACCTCGTCGATGCCGACATGGCCAAGGAAAGCGCGCGATTGCAGGCGCTTCAGGTCAAGCAACAGCTTGGCGCGCAGGCGCTTTCGATCGCCAACCAGGCTCCGCAGATTATCCTGTCGCTGTTCAAGTAACGGCGGCTAGGCCGACGCTCCGGACAAAGGTAGAGTTGCCGACGGCTCAGTAGGGGGAATCGGCAGGGCATGATCGAGCTTCGCGATCTGACGGACGGCGATGAGGCCGTCCTGTTCCAGTGGCGGGGCGAGCCCGAGGTCGACCGCTGGATGTCCGACGCGGCCTTTCCCAGCCGCGAGGCGCACGCCGCATGGTTCCAGGATCTCCGCACCGATCCCGACATGCGGGGCTGGATGATCGAACGGGCCGGCGCGCCCTCTGGCCTCCTCACCCTTACGGGCCTGCTGAGCCATCATCGCCGGGCCGGCTGGAACTGGTTTCTCGGTTCGGCCGAGGCTCGGGGCAGGGGCGTGGGCCGCGCCGCCCAGGTGTTGGGCCTGGACCGCGCCTTCGGCGAGCTGGGTCTGCACAAGGTGTTTGCCGAGGTCATGGCCGACAACGACGCGGCCCTGAAGGCGCAGGCCGCTTCCGGCTTTCGCCGCGAAGGCTATCTGCGCGGCCACGTGCTGAAGAACGGCGAGCCGCGCGACGTGGTGCTGCTGGGCATACTGGCCGAGGAATGGCGCGAACTGGGCGGCGCTGTGCGTCGCTCACTCGCCGACGCCCACCTGATCGCGGCCTGAATTCATACCTCTTAACGAAACGTAAGTCCTGATCCCCCACAATGGAACCAAGGGGCGTATTGCGCCCGTTGGAACCCGCTGTGATCAGTTTCGATTCCAGTCTGCTGCTCGGATATTACCAGGCGAAGTCCGCTGGTCAGGCCTCGGGGACGTCCGCGACCGGCGTCTCCTCGTCTTCCGCCTCCAATACCTCTGGCAAGAAGCCGGTGCCCAGCGCGCCCTGGACCGGGAAGGCGGGCGAACCCAGCGGATTGGTCAAGGCCGCGCTGAACGGCCGTAAGTTCGTCGACGAAGGCGCGGCCCTGGCCGCCGCCCCGACGATCACCGGCGACTACAAGAAACTCTTCGCCACCTACCAGGCGCTCAACACCCTGTCGGCGATCGCCAACCGGTCGGGCGAGAAGAATGTCACCGACAGCGAGATCAAGCGGCTGCAGACGGTGTTCGCCAAGGGCTTGAGCGACGTCAACAGCTACATCCAGAACCTCAGCACCGACGCCATGCGCCTGACGACAGGCGCGGTGATGACCAGTGACAAGTCCAGCGTCGGCGTTCCGAAGAACAATTACGCCTACGTCACCAACACCCTCTACAGCGGCCAGGTCGATGACGAGGTGCCCACTTTCAAGGGCAATGTCAGCTTCACGATGGACGTCAAGAAGTTCGGCGTCACCACGAGCCTGACCATGGATTTGTCGGAGATGGGCGCGACGCCCCGCACGATGTCCAACGTGGTGACCTTTTTCAACAGCAAGCTCGACGCCGCTGGATTTGAAACCACCTTCGCGGTCGAGCGGACGGTGGGGGCCGAGCGGACGACAACCGTCAACGGCCAGAGCGTCAAGTTGCCGCCCACCGGCGACGACTTCGCCCTGCGCATCCGCGGCGATTCGACCGAGGCCCTGACCTTCGCCGCGCCCGCGCCAAAGCCTGCCGTCTACATCACCACGGCGGCTGGCAATCCGGATCCGGACAAGGACACCAAGACCGACGACGCGGTCATCGAAAATACCCTGACCAAGTACGGCCCCGGCACGGCCGGCCAAGTGGGGACCAAGATCTTCTCCGACACGCTGGAAGGCACCGTCTCCACCGTCCACAAGACCATGACCGGGCCCGACGGCTCGCTCTATGTGCTGGCCGATGTCGATGGCGCGACCAGCAGCCAGACGATCAAGGGCGATCAGGACGTCGCGCTGCTGAAATACGATTCCGTCGGCAAGTTGCTCTATGCCCGCACCCTGGGCGCCACCAGCACCGCCACCGGCTACAACATGGCGATCTCCGACACCGGCCAGGTGGCGATCGCCGGCTCGGTCACCGGCAAGCTGTCGGGCGCCGCCGATGGCCCGATCAACTCCGACAGCGCCGGTACGCTGACCGACAGCTTCGTCACGCTCTATAACGCCAAGGGCGATGAGACATGGACGGTCCGTCGTGGCGGCATGCTGGAGGACGAGGCCACCGCCGTGGCCTTCGGCCAGGACGGCGTGGTCTATGTCGGCGGCCGCGCCAAGTCCGACCTGCCGGGTTCGGCCAATGGCGCCACGCAAGGCGGCTATGACAGCTATCTGACCGGATTCGCCGCCGACATCACCGGCGCGCCCAAGGCTCTGTTCACCACCCATTTTGGCGGTGAAAACAACGACACGGTCTCGGGTATCGTCGTCAACGGCACGCAGGTGATTGTCGCCAGCAACGAAGGCAGCGAGGCCATGCTTCGCAGCTTCGACGTCTCCACCAGCATCGTCACGGAAGACCGCACGGCGCTGAATGACAAGGAAGTCTGGGTCACCGCGCCGGTCACCTACACCAAGGCCGCCACTTTCACCGCCGGCGCGACCCGCGACCTGGGCACGCTGCAGGGCGGCAATATCGCCGGCCTGGCGATCGACAACGGCCAGCTCTATATCGGCGGCTCGACCACCAACGGCGCCCTGACGATCAACAACAAGACCGCTGCCGCGTCCGGCGGCTCGGACGGCTTCGCCGCGCGCGTTTCGCTGGACCTGACCAGCACCGCCCAGGACGCCCTGGCCTATTACGGTGGTGCGGGCGACGACACCGTCACCGGCATGGCCGTGTCGAACGGCCAGGTCTGGCTGGTCGGCGCGGCCGGCAAGGACCTCGGCGGCCAGGCGACGGTCGGCGACAAGGACGGCTATGTCGCCCAGTTGGACGTGGCGGCGGGAACGGTCTCCTGGCAGCAGCGCCTGACCGGCAAGGACGGCTACGCCACCCCCACCTCGATCGCGGTCGACGCGTCCGGCGCCAGCAGCCTGGACGCCTTCGGCCTGCCGCGCGGCGTGATGGACTTCACCCAGTCGGACAAGATCGTCTCATCGACCTCGGCGCGGGCAGGCGACACCTTCCAGATCCGCACCCGGGCGCGCGGCGCGCTGACGACAATCAAGATCGACGCCAACGACACCCTCGACACCCTGGCCGACAAGATCCGCAAGGCCTCGGGCTTTGCCGCCAAGGTCGAGTCCGTCAGTTCCGGCAACAGCCGTAGCCTGCGGATCAGCCCGTCTCAGACCACTTCGACGGTCGAAGTCCTGCCCGGCAAGGGCGGCACGGACGTGCTGGAGGCGCTGGGCCTCAAGCCGGGCATCGTGCGCAACACCAAGTCCGACCACGGCCAAACCATCTCGGCCGACGGCAAGGGCCCGATCTACGGCCTGTCGCTGGACACCACCCTGGACCTCAGCGACGACAACGGTCGCAAGGCCGCGTCCGCGGCTATGACCAAGGCCCTGTCGGCCGTGCGCACCGCCTATCGCGAAATGGCTGACACCGCCAACGGGGTGAAGCGCGCCGACGCGACCGCCTCATCGGGCGCGACGACCGGTAAGGTCCCGGCCTATCTGACCGCCCAGGTCGCCAACTATCAGGCCGCCTTGAACCGCCTGACCGGCGGCGGCTAGCGCGAATTCACCGGATCCGAACTGGCTCTTGACCGGTTCCGGGCCGCTTCCATTCGCCTTGGTGCCCCGCCGGACTTGAAAGCGTCATCCTCGCGTCGTAGCCAGGGATCATGGAAGTTCTCAAAGACCGACGCGTGTTGTTGGGCGGCGCCGCCGTGGCTCTGGTGCTGGGCCTCGCCATCGCCTTTGGCGTGATGCATGGCAGCAAGTCCTCGACCGACGATCCCCCCGCCGCCCGCAGTGGCCTGGTCGTCGAGACCGGTCGCGCCGATGAGACCAGACTGGACGCGACCCGCCCGCTGCGCTGCTTTGTCGGCGGTCAGTTCGTCGGCGAGACCACCCTGGCCGAATGCGCCAAGAAGAACGGCGTGGCCACCGGCGCTCTCGACGTCGGCGTCGACGAGACCGGCGCCCTGGCGGCCGCCGACCAGGCCGGCATGGTCCTGACCCCACTGCCGCCGCCCGCCGAGGCCCCGACCGTTCCGGCTCCCTCGGCGACCCCCGTCATCCCGATCCCCGTCGCCGCGTCCGGCGCGCCGCTGGCGGTCTGCTGGCGCTATCAAGGCAGCGAATGGCGCAAGCAGCCGGGCGAGATCACGCTCAACGCCTGCGCCCAGCAGCTCTACAGCGGCAAGTGCGAAAGGCCCGGCGGCGCCACCTATGGCCGTTGGGGCGACGAGACACTTCGCCTGGTGCCGGGCCACGTGGAGTCGTCGTCCGACAACCGCAGCTTCCATCCGATCATCGAACAGGGGCCAGGCTGCTCCATCCCGTCCGCGTAGAGAGACTTAAAGACCATGCGCTTGCTTCCCGTCGCCGCTGTCTCCTTGCTCGCCGCCGCCACGCTGCTGTCCGGTTGCGACAAGCGCACCTCCGCGCCGTTCGAGGCCGGGGTCTGTTTCCACGTCGCCGAGCAGAAGGACGGCACGCTGAAGTACAATCCGGTGGCCAGCAACGTTCCCAGCATGGAGCAGTGCGCCGCCGACCTCGAGGGCATGCGCCTGCGCTTCCTGCGCCTGGGCAGCCAGAACCGCGAGCTGACGGGCGCCTATCAGGGCAAGTTCATCTTCGTCCAGAAGGAAGGCATCTATCTGGGCGACACCTATGAGGGCTCGCGGTTCATGTCGCTGGTCCGCACGGGCGATGGCCGTTTGGCCGTGCCGGGCGCCATTCGAGAAGTCCAATAATGCGGGCTGACGCGGCGAGGCGGTGGATAACCCGCCTCGCTCCACAGGAACGTTTGCAGAACAAAGCTTGATTTTGCTTTCAGGAACTCGTTAACGTTCTCCCCAGATTTCGGCGCATAGGGTCGCCGGGCGAAAAACGGGAACTGCGTCCATGGCAGGCAGCGTCAACAAGGTCATCCTGGTGGGAAATCTCGGGGCCGACCCCGAAATCCGCACGCTCAGTTCAGGCGACCGCGTCGCTAACCTGCGTTTGGCCACCTCGGAAAGCTGGCGCGACCGCACCTCGGGCGAGCGCAAGGAGAAGACCGAATGGCACCGCGTGGTGATCTTCAACGATAATCTCGTGAAGGTCGCCGAGAGCTATCTGCGCAAGGGCTCGACGATCTATATCGAGGGCGCGATCCAGACGCGTAAGTGGGCCGACGCTTCGGGCGTCGAGAAATATTCCACCGAGATCGTGTTGCAGAAGTTCCGCGGCGAACTGACCATGCTCGGTGGCAAGGCCGACGGCGCAGGCGCCTCGGGTGGCGGTGACCCGGGCTATGACAGCGGCTACGGCGGCGGCGGCGGCGGTGGTTCGAGCGGCGGCGCGCCGCGCAGCCAGCCCAGCGGCCCGCGCGAGAGCTTCTCGGCCGACTTGGACGACGAAATTCCCTTCTAATTTTCCTCTAGAGTCACGTTGTAATAAGTGGCCGCTTCCCATTGGAATCGGCCACTTTTTTATTGCATCTGCCCACTTGTAATCAGTCGACTTAGCGTGGGTAAAACC
>JACMOF010000284.1 GCA_014378155.1 Caulobacter sp.
CCCCTAGCAAACACCATTTCCGTTCTCGTCGTCGATGACCAGCTGACCATGCGGGCGTTGATCCGCAACGCCTTGCAGCAGATCGGATTCAAGGACATCCGCGAAGCGCCGGATGGCGAGGAGGCGCTCAAGCAACTCCTGTCCAAGCCTGCCAACCTGGTCATCTCGGACTTCAACATGCCGAAGATGGACGGCCTGGCCCTGCTGCGCGCGGTCCGCTCGCACCCGCCGATCCGCCAGACCGCCTTCGTCATGCTGACCGGCCGGGCCGACCGCGAGCTGGTCCAGCGCGCCGTGCAGTTCGGCGTCAACAACTATTGCGTCAAGCCCTTCACGGTCCAAGGCCTGCGGGACAAGATCGAACAAGTCTTCGGGCAACTGACATGATGGCGCAGGCTCACGCTGAAGACTCCGGACCCGCGATCAAGGTCCATGTCACCCAGGGCGAAAGCCATGTGTCGTCCGATCCGTCGGTGGTGATGACCACCGTGCTGGGCTCGTGCACCGCCGCCTGCCTGCGCGACCCGACCACGGGTATCGGCGGCATGAACCACTTTCTGCTGCCCGATACCGGCGGCCGGGCCAATAACGACAACGGCGACGCCGTCCGTTACGGCGCCTATGCGATGGAGCTGCTGATCAACGGCCTGCTGAAGAAGGGCGCGCGCCGCGACCGCCTTGAGGCCAAGATCTTCGGCGGCGGCAAGCTGTTCGACGGCCTCTCGGACGTCGGCGCCAGCAACGCCGAATTCGCCGAGCGCTTCCTGCGCGACGAAGGCATTCCGATCGTCTCGTCCAGCACCGGCGGGCTTTCGGCCCGGCGGGTCGAGTTCTGGCCCGCGTCCGGCCGGGTTCGCCAGCGCTTGGTCGCCGTCGACAACGCCCCGACCGAAGTCCGTCGTCCCACCCCCGCGCCCGCCGCGAGCGGCGGCGACCTGGAGCTGTTCTGACCTCATGATCGCCCAGCCGCTGCCCCTATCCGACAGTCTTGTCATCCCGGACCATCAGCTCCCGGTGGGCGAGCTTTCGCGTCGGCTGGCGGCGGAACTGCAGGCGGCGGCGGCGATCTGCCGGGACTGCGAACACATCGCCGGCGACCTGGCCAGCGGCGGCGCGGCCCTCGAGAGCCTGTCGCGCCTGCAGGCCCTCGACGAGCTGAGCCAGCGCTTGCACGGCCTGTCGGACGTGCTGTCGCGGATCAGCCAGCACGCCTCGGGGGAGTGGAACATGGCCATCGAGCCCCTGCTGGAAGGCCTGGGCCTGGCCGACCTGGTGGTCCGTCTGCGCAACGCCGAGCCGCACAAGGGTTGGGTCGCCGAAGCCGGCGAACTCGATTTCTTCTAAAATCATGCCCGAAGCGCTTAAGGCCTCGGCCCGGATCAATCTGGAGAAGGTCGGCGTCCTGCTGGTCGACGACAGCCCCGCGTCGCTGAACCTGCTGGCCCAGATCATCCTTGGGTTCGGCATCAAGAATCTGCAGCGGGCCGACAACGCCAAGTCCGCTCAGGCCTTGCTGCGCGAGCGCACCTTCGACCTGATCATCAGCGCCACCAACATGGCCGCGATCGACGGCTACGAACTGGTCCGTTGGCTGCGGCGCGGCGCGCTGGAGGCCAACCGCTACCTGCCGGTCATCCTCGTCTCGGGCCACACGCCGCCCTCCCAGGTGTTCAAGGCGCGCGACGCCGGCGCCAATTTCACGGTCGCCAAACCGATCGCGCCCAAGGTGCTGCTTGAGCGCATCCTCTGGGCGGCCAAGGAAGAGCGCCAGTTCATAGAATGCGACAGCTATCTTGGGCCAGACCGGCGCTTCAAGAACGATGGACCGCCTGCTGACACCAAGGGCCGTCGTCGCGACGACCCGCCCGAAGCTCGCCGCCCGCCCGCTGAATCCCAAGCCCCGACCGATGGTTCGGCGCCCCCCGCGAAGGTCGTTTCATGAGCGTCGTCCGAAAGTTCCGCGCCCCCAACCGGCTGTCCATGCTGATCAGGGCCGCCGGCGGCCCGATGGCTCAGGACGCGTTGAAGGCGGCCGAGGCGGCGCTCGAGCCCCTGCGGGCCGAGTCCATGGCGGTGCTCGACGCCGCCCTGGCCGAGATCGACGCCCGCTACGGCAAGCCAGCCGCGGCCACCCGCGCCGGCGAAACCTTCCAGGATCTGTATGTCCTGGCGCTGCGCATCATCGACGTCTCGGGCTTTCTCCCGGGTTCCTGCGTCGATCAGGCGGCGCTCTCGTTCTGTGCGCTGGTGGACAATTGCATCGAGGCCAACGCCTGGCGTTGGGACGCGATCGACGTCCACATCAACGCCCTGCGCCTGCTGCGCACGGCAGGATTGACCGCCGACCAGAGACAGGCGGTGATCGCCGGACTCAACAAGGTCAGCCAGCATCGCCTCGACGACGCGAACTAGGCATTTACGGGTCGTGTGACCGAAACGACACGTTTCCACGCTGCGACACAGCGCCACCTTCTAGCCATCTTGTAGAGGGTGGTTTCATTTGGTACCGGTTTCATTGCTACCGGTGTCAGGACAACGTCACATGCTGATGTGACACCGGTGTCAGAATTAGACGGCTCGAGGAAGCAGCCGCGCTGGAAGGAAGCGCGATTGCACACTTCGGCCGGGCGACGCGAAAGCGTCGTTTAAAAAAAGTGGTTACGGGAGGAGGAACCATTGTCTCAGGTTTTTAAGGGGCGCGCTCGCGCTCTCAAGTTTGGTGTCTCGACGAGCGCCATCGCCCTGGTGCTGGCCATGGCCGGCGCGGCCGCCGCTCAAACGGCCCCGGCCGCCGCCCCCGCCGACGATACGGCGGTCGAGGAAGTGGTCGTCACCGGCTTCCGGGCCAGCCTGGCCAACGCCCTCGACATCAAGCGTCGTGAAAACGACCTCGTCGATGTCATCAAGGCCCAGGATATCGCCGACTTCCCCGACCTGAACCTGGCCGAGTCGCTGCAGCGCGTGCCGGGCGTGTCGATCGATCGTGACGGCGGCGAAGGCCGCTCGATCACCGTTCGCGGCCTGGGTCCGGATTTCACCGTCGTGCGCCTGAACGGCCTGGAGGCCCTGGCCACCACCGGCGGCAAGGACAGCTCGGGCGGCGCCAACCGCGGCCGCCAGTTCGACTTCAGCATCTTCGCCTCGGAACTGTTCAACAGCATCACCGTGCGCAAGTCGACCTCGGCCATAAATGAAGAAGGCTCGCTGGGCGCGATCATCGACCTGCAGGCCTCGCGTCCGTTCGACTTCAGCGGCTCGGCCCTGAGCATGGGCGCCAAGCTTGGCTGGAACGACCTGTCGCGCAAGCAAGACCCGCGCTTCACCGCCTTGGCCAGCAGGCGCTGGGACACCGGCATCGGCGAAATCGGCGCCCTGATCTCGGTGGCCTATGCCGAGCGCAAGACGCTGGAAGAAGGCTCCTCGACCGGCCGTTGGGAAAACCCCAGCGTCGCCTTCAACTCGTCTACCGCGTTTCCCTGCACCGCCCCGGCCTATAACCCGGTCAGCGGTCCGGCCTTGACCTGCGCCCAGATCGGAACGGTTGTTGGCGGCACCACCCCGACGACCACCGCCGCGACCGGCACGGCCAACAACCTCTGGCACCCGCGCATCCCGCGTTATGGCCGCCTGCAATATGACCAGAAGCGCCTGGGCGTGACCGGCTCGCTGCAATGGCGCCCGACCGAAAACTCGACCCTGAGCTTTGACGCCCTGCTGGCTAAGTTCACCAACAATCGCGACGAGACCTATCTGGAAACCATCTCGTTCAGCCGCAGCGGCCAAGGCCTGCCGCAGACCGACGTTGTCAGCTTCCAGGCCGACAACAAGGGTCAATTGATCAAGGGCACGTTTGACGATGTCGACGCGCGCGTCGAGTATCGCCACGACGACCTGAAGACCGAGTTCAACCAGTTCACCCTGACCTATGACACCAAGTTCGGCGACGCCGGCCACTTGAACGTCGTTTATGGCCAGTCGCGGTCAATCCAGGACAACCCAGTCCAGACGACCTTCTCGTTCGATCGTTACGACACCGACGGCTATAGCTACGACTATTCGGCCGATCAGAATCTCCCGACCCTGAACTACGGTTTCGACCCGACCAATCCAGCCAACTTCGTCTACAGCTCCAGCAATACCCTCGGCGACTCCTCGCTGCTGCGCCTGCGTCCCAGCAAGGCGGTCAATACCTTCAAGACCCTCCGCGCCGACGTCGATTACGAGATCTTCAACGGCTTCAAGCTGCGCTACGGCGGCGATTACAAGGAATACGGCTTCTCCTCGTCGGAGCAGCGCCTGTTTTCGCGCAATCTGACCCCGGGCGTGGGCACCACCTTTACGGCCGAAGCCGGCTTCGCCTTGCCCGCCGGCGTCACCGTCGCCGACGTCTCACGCCTGATCACCGGCTTCGGCCGTGGCCTCGACGTGCCGGCCGGCGTCCCGACCTCCTGGATCGCGCCCGACCTCGACAAGCTGAAGAAGGTGATCGGTTACGACTGCAACTGTATCAACGCCAACGGCGACTTCCGTCTCAGCGTCCTGAACCAGTTGGGCGCGCTGCGTGAAATCACCGAGAAGGACACCGCCTTCTACATCCAGGGTGACTTTGACTACGACCTCTTCAACATGCCGGTGCGCGGCAATCTC
>JACMOF010000285.1 GCA_014378155.1 Caulobacter sp.
GCCGCGCTGGCGCTCAAGGTGGGTCCAGGTGCGGACCAGGCGCGAGCGCTCATAGTCCAGCCGGGCCAACTCGACCTGTAGCTTGCCCTCGCGCGTGCGAGCCCGGCGGGCGAAGATCTCGAGGATCAGGCCCGTGCGGTCGACGACCTTGACGTTGAGCGACCGCTCCAGATTGCGCTGCTGGACGGGGGTCAGCTGATCGTCGAACACCGCGACGTCGATGTGCTCGACCTCGCAGATGGCCGCGAACTCCTCGATCTTGCCCTTGCCGAACAGGGTGGCGGGGGTGACCAGGCGCAGGGGCGCGATCATCGTCTCGACGACGTTGAGGTCCAGCGCCAGGGCCAGGCCCACGGCCTCTTCGAGGCGCGCCTTGGGATCGCGCGCCTCGAGAGCCGACTGACCGCGCGTTGGACGCACGGGATGGATCACCAGCGCCTTCAGGACCGGCGTGGCGTGATCAATGGATTTGGGGGTGGATTTGGTCAAACGCGGAGGATCAATCGTCTTGATCAGCGCTCGGCTCGTACAGTTGCACGGGCTGGGCCGGCATGATCGTCGAAATGGCATGCTTGTAGACCAGTTGGGACTGGCCATCGCGGCGAAGCAGAACGCAGAAGTTGTCGAACCAGCTGACCACGCCCTGCAGCTTCACGCCGTTCACCAGGAAGATGGTCAGCGGCGTCTTGGACTTGCGCACGCTGTTCAGGAAGGTGTCCTGAAGGTTTTGTTTTTTCTCGGTCGACATGGGGGTTCCCCTCTTATTGTTTCGGAGGGCAAGACGCCCCCCACACAAACAAGTTCAGACTAGAGCATTTTTCGCCGGTTGGTATGACCAATCCGCGAAGAAAGTGCGCTAACGCCCCGAAAGCTAGATTTCAAATCTAGACCGCCGCAGCCTTGGCGCGCTCGATATAGAGACGCCGCAACCGCGTTGCTATGGGGCCGGGCTTTCCATCGCCAATTTGCGCGCCGTCGACGCTGACGATCGGCAGGACAAGCGTGCCAGCGCCGGTGATGAACGCCTCGCGGGCGGCCTTGGCCTCTTCCACCGTGAACGGCTGCTCTGCGATCGGCAGGCCCGCGTCGGCGATCACCTCCAGCAGGGTCGATCTGGTGATCCCGCGCAGGATGTTGGCCTGGGTGTCGCGGGTCCGCAGGCGGCCCTCGGCGTCGACGATCCAGGCGTTGGATGAGGCCCCCTCGGTCACCAGGCCCAGCTCGTCGACGAACCAGGCCTCGACCGCGCCACGCTCGCGGGCCGCCTGTTTGGCCAGGGCGTTGGGCAGCAGTCCGATCGACTTGATGTCACAGCGGCCCCAGCGGTTCTCGGCGACGGTGACCACCGACTGGCCTTTGGCGGCCTTGGCCTCGGCCGCCACGCGGTCGACGCGCTTGGCGGTGATCACCACGGCCGGCGGCACGGCGGGATTGGGGAAGGCGTGGTCGCGCGAGGCGACGCCGCGACTGACCTGCAGATAGACCATGCCCTCGACCACCCGGTTGCGGCGGATAGCCTCGCGCAGCACGACGGTCAGGGCCGCCTCGCTCATCGGACGGGAGATCTGAAGCGCGTCCAGGCTGCGCCAGAGACGGGTGAAATGGCCCGCCGCGTCGGCCAGCTTGCCGCCGAACACCGCCCACACCTCGTAGACGCCGTCGGCCAGCTGATAGCCGCGATCCTCGATATGCACGACGGCCTCGCCGTGACGCACGAACCGGCCATTGACATAGGCAAAACGCGACATCTGCCCTATTCTTCCTCTTCCACCCGTGCGCCCGCGACACCGAGAGATTTGAGTTTCCGGTGCAGGGCCGAGCGCTCCATGCCGATGAAGTTGGCGGTCCGCGAGATATTGCCGCCGAACCGCAGGATCTGGGCGTTCAGATATTCCCTCTCGAATAGCTCGCGGGCCTCGCGCAGCGGCAGGGCGATGATCCGCTCGGCCCCGATGGCCCCGGCATTGCCGCCCGTCGGCTGCTCGTGGGTGTTGAGCATCTCGGCGGTGATCAGGTCGCCAGGCTCGCCTGACGCCAGGATCAGCATGCGCTCGACATTGTTGCGCAGCTGGCGGACATTGCCCGGCCAGGCCTGGACCTGCAGGGTCGCCAGGGCGTCCTCGCCCAGCTTGCGACGTTGCATGCCGGTGGCCTCGGCGATGCGCTCGACGAAATAGGCGATCAGCTCGGGGATGTCTTCGCGACGCTCCGATAGGCCTGGCACGCGCACCGGCACCACGTTCAGGCGGTGGAACAGGTCCTCGCGGAACCGTCCGGCGGCGATCTCCTCGCGCAGCTCTCGGGAGGTCGATGAAATGACCCGCACATCCACCTGGACGTCGGTGTCGCCGCCGACCCGGCGGAAGCGCTGCTCGACCAGCACCCGCAGGATGCGGCTCTGGGTCTCGCGCGGCATGTCGGCCACCTCGTCGAGATAGAGCGTTCCGCCGTGGGCTCGCTCGAACACGCCGATCTTGCGCGGCCGACCGCCCTCGCCTTCCTCGCCGAACAGCTCGACGTCGAGACGTTCGGGCGCCATGCCTGCGGCGCTGACCGCCACGAACTCGTTGCGTAGTCGCGCGCTGGAGCCGTGGATCAACCGCGCCACCAGCTCCTTGCCGGAGCCGGGCGGGCCCGAGACCAGCACCCGGCTGTTGGCCGGGGCGACCTTGGCGATCAGCTGGCGCAGGGCCTGGGCCGCCGTCGACTTGCCCATCAGGCCATCGGAGCTGAAGCTCTGCACCCGCAGACGGCGGTTCTCGCGCTTGAGGTTGGCCGCCTCCAGCGCCCGCTCCACCACCAGCAACAGGCGGTCGGACTTGAACGGCTTTTCCAGGAACTCATAGGCGCCGCGCTTGATGGCGCTGACGGCGGTCTCGATGTTGCCGTGGCCCGAGATCATGATCACCGGCAGGTCGGGATCCAGGCCCTTGACCATGTCGAGCAGTTCCAGCCCGTCCATGCCCCCGCCCTGCATCCAGATGTCGAGCACCAGCAGAGCGGGTTTGCGAGCCCGTAGCGCGGCCAGGGCCTGGTCGCTGTCAGCGGCCACGCGGACGGCGTAGCCCTCGTCCTCGAGAATGCCGGCCACCAGTTCGCGGATATCGACCTCGTCGTCGACCACAAGCACGTCAGCGCTCATATCATCTCCTCTACGCCACTCAGTGCGTTGGCGGCGGCGAGCCGCGCGGTCGTGGGGAACCTCAGTATGACCCGGGCGCCGGTTCCATGCAGCGCGTCGGTCAGGACCAGCTCACCCTCGTGGTCCTCCATGATCCGCTTGACGATCGCCAGGCCAAGGCCTGTGCCCTTCTCGCGGGTCGTGACATAGGGTTCGGTCAGCCGATCGCGGTCGCGGGCCGGCAGGCCCACGCCGTTATCCTCGACCACCAGACAGAGATGCTCGTCATCGGAGATCAGGCTGGCGACGATCCGCCCGCCCGGCTCTGGCGTCACCAGACGACGCGCCCCAACCGCCTCGCCGGCGTTCTTGAGAATGTTGGTCAGGGCCTGACCCACCATCCGCGCGTCGCAGCTGATCCAGACGTCCTCGCCCGGCTCCTCGATCATCACGTCGGTCTCGTTATCGACGATGCGCTGGGCGAACACCGCCTGGCGCAGCATCTCGGCCAGATTGGCCGGCGCGAAGCGCGGGGCCGGCATGCGGGCGAAGGCCGAAAACTCGTCGACCATCCTGCCGATGTCACCGACCTGACGGATGATGGTCTCGGTGCAGCGGTCGAAGGTCTCGAGATCGCTGGTGATGTCCTTGCGATACTTGCGGCGAATGCGCTCGGCCGACAGCTGGATCGGGGTCAGCGGGTTCTTGATCTCGTGGGCGATGCGCCGGGCCACGTCCTTCCACGCGGCGTTGCGTTGGGCGGCCACCAGGCGGGTGATGTCGTCGAAGGTCAGCACCAGGCTCTCGGCCGCGTGGCCGGCCCCCCGAAAGCGCAGGCGTCGGGTCTCACCGCCGCGGATCACGTCGATCTCGACCTCGGCATTGGGGCGCCCCCCGCTGATCTCCTGCACGACCGGCTCCAGCTCCGCCGCCACCTCGGCCAGGGATTGGCCCACGGCGCTGTCGTCGAGCGCCAGAAGGTCGCCGGCCCGGCGGTTCAAGGCGGTGATCCGCCCCTCGGCGTCCAGGCCCACCACGCCGGCGCTGACGCCGGAAAGCACGGTCTCGATGAACTGCCGGCGCGACTCGGCGTCCAGGCTGGCAACGCGCAGCGCCGCCTGCTGCGCCTGCAGGTCAGTGGTCATCATGTTGAAGGCCACGGACAGGGCGCGGATTTCCTCGGGCCCGATCTCGACATCGACGCGGGCGTCCAGATCCCCCGCCGACACCCGTCCAGCGGCCTGTACCAGGCCGGAAACCGGGGCCGCGATCGAGTTGGCGGCCGCGATGCCGACCCAGACGGCGGCGACCAGGACCAAAAGCGCGGTCTCGATATAGCTGAGCCCGAAGATCACCTGGATGCGATCCTGGTTCTTCGCCGCTTCGCGATAGGAAATCAGCGACTCCTCGGACTCGATCAGGTGGGCCAGGATGCCCTTGTCGATCGGCCGGGCCACGTAGAGATAGGCGTCGGGAAAGCCCTTGAGGCGGTAAAGCGCCCGGAACAGATCCTCCGTGACAAAGCGCTGTGAGGTGATCTCGCCGGTGTCCGTCCATTTGAAGCTCGACGGTGGCGGGGCCAGGAACGGCGGCGCGTCATCGCTCTCGGCGCGCGCCAGGATGCGACCGTCGCGGTCCAGCACATAGGCGGCCGAGAAGCCGTTGTCGTCCGCCAGGCTGCGCAGGAAGTGGCCGAAGGCGACAGGCGAGTCGGCCAGGGTCGGCGCCGCCTCGTTCAGCGTGCCGGCCATCGGCCCGACATGCTGGCTGATATAGGTGATCTGCTCGGCGACATAGGAGCGCGCCACGGTGGCGGAGTTTTCGACCACCGTCCGCACGCGCTGGCTGAACCAGGCGTCGACGCCGCGGTTGACCAGCACGCCGAAGAACAGGGCCACGATGACGGCCGGGGCGACGGCCGCGACGGAGAACAGGCCGACGAAGCGCAGATGCAATCGCGCGCCGGCGTCGCTGGCTCGCGCATCAACCAGGTCCAGGAGCCGCCAGCCGACAATGCCGGCCACGCAGAGGATCAAGGCGAGGTTGAAGCCCAGCACCGCCAGGATGACCGTGGTGGCCGGGCCGATCGGCCCGGTGGTCGGCGGCGACGAGGCCAGCCCCACCGCCGTAGCGGTCAGGGCGACGGCCAGCCCGTAGGCCCCGCCGAGCGTAAAGCGCGATCGCAGTAGCTCGCGCCACCAGGCCCGGCTGAACCGGGTCGGCGGTCCTTCGAACTCCAGCACGGATGGAACGGACGCCATTGAACAAGTTTAAGGGGAGGTGTGCCCCAAACTCAACAGGTATGTGCCAATTAAGCTTCAGATAGAGCGGGTTTCCGCGGAATTATGCGGGTGACGCGCGCCTATCGCCGCCCGCGCGTCATCTCGACGCCCAAATCCTGGATCTTCTTGCGCAGAGTGTTGCGGTTGAGGCCGAGGATTTCCGCGGCGCGCACCTGGTTGCCGCGCGTGGCCGACAGGGTCAGCTGGATCAGCGGTCGTTCGACCTCCTGCAGCACGCGGTCATATAGCCCGGCCGCCGGCAAGCCATCCGGCTGATCGGCGAAGTGCGACGACAGGTGGCGCTCCACCAGGCTGGCCAGGGTGACGGGGCCCTCGTCGGCATGGGCGGTGGGGGTGTGATCCTGCAGCTCGCGATCGACGATGCGGGCGGTGATCAGCTCCTCGGCATAGAGGGCGCACATCCGGCGGATCAGGTTTTCCAGCTCGCGCACATTGCCCGGCCAGGCGTGGGTCTTCATGCGGTCCAGGGCGCTGGAGTCGATGGTCTTGGAGGGCAGGCCTTCGCGGGCGGCGCGCAGCAGGAAGGTGCGGGCCAGGTCCGGAATGTCCTCGGTGCGGTCGCGCAGCGGCGGCAGGCGCACGGGGGCCACGTTGAGGCGGAAGAACAAGTCTTCCCGGAAAAGCCCCTGTTGGATCAGGCCGCGCAGGTCTCGGTTGGTGGCGGCGATGATCCGTACATTGGGCCGGCGGCCGGTCTTGGGGTTGAGCACCGGCTCAGTGCCGTCGATCACCCGCAGCAGGCGTGTCTGGGCGTCCAGCGGCATGTCGCCGATCTCGTCGAGGAACAGCGTGCCGCCATCGGCCTCGATCAGCCGGCCCTGGTCGCCCTCGCCGCGTCCGAAAAGTTCGGTCTCGACCCGCTCGCGCGGCACGGCGGCCAGGTTGATGACCACGAACTTGCCGTCGCGGCGGCGACCCAGTTCGTGCAGGGCGCGGGCCACCAGTTCCTTGCCTGTGCCGCTTTCGCCGAGAATCAGCACCGTCAGATCGGCGCCGACCAGCCGGGCGATCGTGCGATAGACCTCCTGCATCGGGGCCGAGCGGCCGATCAGCGGCAGGCGCTCGTCGCGCATGGCCCGGGCCTGGGCCTTGGAGGCCTCCGCGTCGGCAGGACGCGACAGGGCGCGGCGGGCGGCGGACGTGACGTCGTCCAGATCGAAGGGCTTGGAGATGTATTCGAACGCGCCCGCGTCGGCGGCGTTGACCGCCGTCAGCAGGGGGTTCTGGGCGCTCATCACGATGATCGGCAACTTGGGCCGTTCCTTGCGGATGCGCGGCAGAACGTCGAACACGTTCTCGTCGGGCATCATCACGTCGGTGACGATCAGGTCGCCCTCGCCGTCCATCACCCATTTCAGCAACGTGGTGGCGTTGCCCGTCGCCCGGACCTGATAGCCCAGCCGGGTGAAGGCCTGGCTGAGCACCAGACGCACCGAGCTGTCGTCGTCGGCGATCAGGATTTTCTTGCTGGCGGCGTTCATGCGTGGGCGTCTCCAGTGGAGGAAGCAAGCTTTCCGGTGGCCATGGGCAGCAGCACGCGGAACACCGTGCGGCCGGGCTCGGATTCGAAATCGATCAGTCCGCCGTGGCTGGTCACCAGCTTGGTGACCAGCGCCAGGCCCAGGCCCGTGCCGTTGGCCTTGGTTGTGACGAACGGCTGGAACAGGTGGTCGCGCAGGCTGTCGGGCACACCGGGACCGTTGTCCTGGACGCGGATTTCGATCGGCGCGCCCGCCGAGGCCTTGCCGTCGGCGCCGCGCACCCGGACGCCGGGACGCCAGGCGGTCTGGATCGACAGGATGCCCAGGCCGTCGCCGCGCATGTGGGCGGCTTCGGCGGCGTTCTTGACCAGGTTCAGGAATACCTGGATCAGGTGGTCCTCGTCGCCCCAGACATCCGGCAGCGACGGATCATAATATTCCTCCAGCGCCAAGCCGTCGGCGACGCCGTTGACGACCAGGGCGCGGACGCGGTCCAGAACCTGGTGGATGTTCACGGCCTCACGCGGGCTCGGGACCTCGTCGGAGAAGGCCTCCATGCGCTCCACCAAGCGGCGGATGCGGTCCGTTTCGTCCACGATGAGCTGGGCCAGCGGCTGGTCTGCGGCGCTGGCGCCGGTCTTCAGCAATTGGGCCGCGCCGCGAATGCCGGCCAGCGGGTTCTTGATCTCGTGGGCCAGCATGCGCCCCAGCCCGACCACCGAGCGCAGGCCGGCGGCGTCCGAGGCCCGCTCGACGCCCAGCACGCCCTTGACGTGCAGCGTCAGCAGCACCGAGCCGTCGCCCAGCGGCGCAGCGGCGCCGTCCGCCTCGAACGGCGGCTGGCCGAACAGGTTGACCTCGACGCCGTGCTCGCGGACCAGCGCCTCTTCGAACAGGGCGCGGTCCATCATCGAGACCAGCACCGAGCCCGGCGGCAGGGCGGCGCGGAACCGGCCGCGGGCCAGCAGCGACAGGCCTTGGCCAAACAGCGCCTCGGCGGCCTCGTTGACCGCCACCAAGGCGCCTTCCCGGTCGACGACCAGGGCGGGTTCGGGGCTGAGGTCGAAGGCCGCGATCTTCAGGCTGTCGGCGATCTTGGTGGGGACGACGCGGGCATGATCGGTCATGCGGCGAGCCTCCGGTCGCCCAGCCACAGGTTGGCCAGGCCATCCTCGGTCGCGGCGGGATCTTCCAGCCGGCACAGGGCCGAGCGGGCGATCCGGCGCGCTTCCTCGCTGTCGGGCCACGGCGCGGCCTCGATGTAGGAGGCCAGGTGCTTGCGGAACATCTTCAGGCCGACGCTCTGGCCGTAGAAGTCCAGGCTGCGGCGGAAATGGGTGACGGCGATGGCCAGGCGCTCGTCAGCATCCGGTTCGCGGAAGCCTTCGCCGCGCAAGGCCGCCTCGATGGCCTGGGCGATCCACGGACGGCCATAAACGCCGCGCCCGATCATCACGCCGTCGGCGCCGGACTGTTCGAGCGCCCGGCGGGCGGTGTCGCCGTCGACGATGTCGCCATTGACCAGCACCGGCACGCCGACCGCGGCCTTGACCGCCGCGACAGCCTCCCAGTCGGCCTCGCCCTTGTAGAACTGGCAGCGGGTGCGGCCGTGAACAGTGATGGCCTGGGCGCCGGCGTCCACCGCCCGGCGGGCGATGTCGGCGGCGTTGCGGCTGTGGTCATCCCAGCCCAGGCGCATCTTGACGGTGACCGGCACGTCCACGGCCTTGACGGCGGCGGCCACCAGGGCCTCGGCCAGGTCGGGCTCGCGCATCAGGGCCGAGCCCGAGGCGACGCCGCCGGTGACCTGTTTGGAGGGACAGCCGAAATTGAGGTCGATGATCTGGGCGCCGGCGTCGGCGGCCATCCGCGCGCCCTGGCCCATGAAGACGGGGTCACGGCCAACCAGTTGGACGACCATCAGCGGGAGGCCCTTACCTACCGCCGCGCGGCGCACGGCGTCGGGCCGACCTCTCGCGAATTCCGCGCAGGCGACCATTTCCGTCGCCACATAGGCCGCGCCGAGGCGGGTGGCGGTTTCCCTGAAAGGCAGATCCGAGACACCCGTCATCGGCGCGATCCATACGCGTCCGGGTACCTCGACCTTGCCGACTGCGAGAGTGTTGCTCATTTTATACGCATCCCCACCGCACTGTTTTTAGGCATATTGTGCGGCGCAGTAAAGCCCACATCGCTGGACAAGTTTCCGCATGCGGCTAAACAGCCACAATGACCTTCTCCGCCGTCATCGTCGCCGCTGGCTCCGGGGCCCGCAGCGGCCCCGGCCAAGCCAAACAGTGGCGTATCGTGGCGGGCAAGCCCGTGTTGCGTTGGTCGGCCCAAGCGTTGCTGAACGCGGGTGCGCAAAGCCTTGTGATCGTGGCCGATCCGGGCGCGCGCGAAGCTCTGGACAACGCGTTACACGGCCTTTCAGGCTGGACGACGACGGCCGGCGGCGCGACGCGCGCCCTTTCCGTCCAGGCCGGGCTGGCCCTGTTGGCCGACCGCCCGGCCGATGAGCCCGTCCTGATCCACGACGCCGCCCGTCCCTTCCTCGGCGCCGCAACAATCGCCGCGCTCCTCACCGCCGTCGCGACCGCCGACGGCGCGATTCCAGTCTTGCCGGTGGCCGATACGCTGAAAAGCGCGGCGCTCGACGCTGGTCTTGTCACGAAACCGCGTGACAACCTCTGGCGCGCCCAGACTCCCCAGGCCTTCCGCCGGGGACGTCTGGTGAAAGCCTATACGGCATGGTCCGGACCGAGCGAACCGACCGACGATGCTCAGGTGGTCGAGGCCGACGGCGGGCGCGTGGTCGCGATCCCCGGCGACCCGATGCTGATGAAACTGACCTATCCGGAGGACTTCGCCATGGCCGAGCTGTTGGCGGGCGCCGCGCGCATCACCCGCATGGGCCAGGGCTTCGACGCCCATCGCTGGGGGCCGGGCCAATCCGTGTGGCTGTGCGGCGTCGAGATCGCTCACGACGAGACCCTGATCGGTCATTCCGACGCCGACGCCGGCCTGCACGCCCTGACCGACGCCATCCTCGGCGCGATCGGCGAAGGCGACATCGGCGACCACTTCCCGCCCACAGATCCGCAATGGAAGGGCGCGTCGTCGGACAAGTTCCTGATCCATGCCGTGGATCTCGTGCGAGCGCGGGGTGGGGTTTTGATCAATGTCGACGTGACCCTGATCTGCGAGCGGCCGAAGATCAAACCGCACCGCGCGGCCATGCGTCAGCGCCTGGCCGAGATCCTCGACCTGCCGCTCGACCGGGTCAGCGTCAAGGCGACCACCACCGAAGGCATGGGCTTCACCGGCCGCGGCGAGGGTTTGGCGGCTCAGGCCATCGCCGTGGTCGAGACGCCGGCCTAGGGGCTGCGAACGGAGATCGGGACACACACTCCCCCCATCGACATTGCCATGCGATCACCGGCCGTGGTGTGAGTGTGTCCCCGCATCAGGCGCAGGAGTCCCTCATGTTTCCGCTCGAAATCCAGACTCTGGCCCGCCTGCTGATCGATGAGGCCCGGCAAAAGTCCCTGCGGCTGGTCACGGCCGAAAGCTGCACCGGCGGCCTGGTGGCCGGCGCGATCTGCAACATTTCCGGGGCCTCCGACGTCTTCGAGCGCGGCTTCGTCACCTACACCAACCGCGCCAAGTCCGAGATGCTGGGCGTGCCGGGCGACCTGATCGCCGACCATGGCGCGGTGTCGGAGGTGGTGGCGCGAATGATGGCCGAAGGCGCGCTGGAGGCCAGCAACGGCCACGTCGCCGTGTCGATCACCGGCGTGGCCGGCCCCGGCGGCGGCTCGCCGCTGAAGCCGGTGGGCACGGTGCATTTCGCCGTGGCCCGCGCCAACCGCTCGGTCGTCCATCGCCACGAGCTGTTCGAGGGCGAGACCCGCGAAGGCGTCCAATTGGCGGCCGTGCGCACGGCGCTGGAGATGCTGCGTGAGGCGGTGGCCTAGCATGGCCGACCACCCGCCCAGCGACTCGCCCGGCCATTGGCGGCGGTTTGTCGGCCTCGGACTGTCTCGCGCCGCCCTGGCCAAGGCGGCCGGTCGCCAGACCGAGCTGCGCCACGCCGTCCGGGTGTCGGCGGCGGTGCTGGCGGCCTACGCCCTGGCGACCCTGTTGCGCCTGCCGCAGGGCTATTGGGCGGTGTTCACCGCCGTGATCGTCGTCCAGTCCAGCCTGGGCGCGACCATCACCGCCTCGATCGAGCGGCTGATGGGCACCGCCGTCGGGGCCGTGGTCGGCGCGGGGGCGGCGATGCTCCACGTCCGCTTCCCCGAGGCCGGCGGACCGATCCTGGCGATCACGGCGGCCCTGCTGGCCTTCCTGGCCGCCGTCCGACCCGCGTTCAAGGTGGCCCCGGTGACCGCCGTAATCATGCTGATCGGCACGACCACCCACATGGACCCGCTGGTCGCCGCCTTCCTGCGGGTGGCCGAGATCACGGTCGGCAGCGTGGTCGGCATCGCAGCCACCCTGCTGATCTTCCCCGCCCGCGCCCACGCGTCGGTGGTGGAGAGCGTCGACAAGGTCACAAGCTTGCTGGCCGATTTGCTAGAGCATTATGCCCGCAAGCTGCGCGGCGGCGAAACCGAGTTCGACGCCCGCGCCCACTATGACGACACGCTCGCGGCCCTGGCCAAGCTGCAGACCGCGATGGCCGAGGCCGAACGCGAGAACGCCAGCAAGCTGAGCGACCATTCGGTGACCGACGCCCTGCCCCGCACGCTGTGGCGGCTGCGCAACGACTGCGCCCAGATCGGCCGGGCTCTGCGCGAGACCCTGCCCGC